>NZ_JBFULQ010000007.1:0-32666 GCF_054049815.1 Mesorhizobium sp. P5_C1
GCCTCGATCTCGTCTTCCTCGATGCGGACGAAGTCGCCGTCATCGACTTCATAGCCCTTGATCTCATCCCCCTCGCGCAACGGCTTGCCATTTTCTGCGTCGACATAGATGCGCTTCACGGTGTTGCCGGTCTTGCGGTTCAGCACCCGGAACGAGACCTTCTCGGCTTGGGTGACGACGTTGGTCAATTCGACGGCACAGGTGACCAACGACAGCTTCAGATAACCCTTCCAGGCCGGACGCGGCGCCATGACAATTCCCTTCGCAACAGGTCCCGAAATCCAGAACGACTGGAGCCTGTTCCAGTTCCGTCACCGATCCCTGTCAGCATGCCAGGCTGGGATTTCCGGCGCTGCGTCGGCCAGCAAGGAAATTTCGCCAGCGCGGCAAGAATTGAAACAGAACCGCGCGCAGGCGACATTCAAACGAAACATATGTGATGCAAAAGTCACATTGGCCGAAATGTCGACGGACCACACGGAAAGACCCCGAATCAGCCGCATTCCGGCCACGAACCAAGGCCTTTTCGACCAGATATTAACATCGTGTTCACCGACTATTCACGCCTCGACGCTAAGATGCCCGCAATTCGGAAGGGACATCCGAAAATCGGGACAGGGACAGGTAAAATGAACTTCCTCACGCACCTCATCGGCTATGCCGCCGCCATCCGCGAATTCGTTGCGCCGACCTATCGGCCGGAGCGCTACTACATGCGCGGCCCCGGCCCGGCCAGCGCCCGTCGCGGCAATTCGTTGAGCGCGCGCTGACCATGACCTTCGAGAGCCGCCACGACAGCCGGATCTGCCGGCCGGCCGCCGAATCCCGCGCCACCACCTATCGCGCCGAGCGTCCCGCTCTGACCGACAGGCGGCGTGCGATATCGCCTCGGCTTTGATACCGCCTCCGGCTGGCTTAATGTCCTAGGGCATAAGCAGCCGAGGCCCGCGTGACTGACCTTCCCAACCCAAGTCGTCCCCATTCAAGTCGACCCAAGTCCGTCCGTCCCTCCGACCCCCTCGATCGCAGCCATCCGCTGATCGTCTTCGACGGCGTCTGCGTGCTGTGCTCCGGCTTCGTGCGCATGGTGGTCAGGCTCGACCGTCAAGGCCGCTTACGCTTCGCCACCGCGCAGTCGCCGTTCGGAGAAGCGCTGTTCAGGCAACACGGGCTGCGCACGGATTATTCCTACGAGACCAATCTCGTCCTGATCGACGGCATCGCCTTCACGCAGCTAGACAGCTTCGTTGCCGTCATGGCGGAGCTCGGCTGGCCGTGGCGGGCGGCAAAGGTCCTGTTGCTGCTGCCGCGCCCGCTGCGCAACTGGCTTTACGACCGCATCGCCAAAAACCGCTACGCCCTGTTCGGCAGGAAAGACAGTTGCGGCATTCCTCCTGCCGAACTGCGCGAGCGGTTCCTGGGCTGAAAGCGCGGCTCTGGAAGCAGCGAATGAGGCGTCTCATTGTCGGTTACGGCACCTCTACGGGTGCGGGCGATCACAAAACAGTTGGCGGCTTGCGCAAAAAGCCGCCGCAGCCGAAAGTTTTTCCGCCGCCTGTCGAAATCGGGCGATGCCGCGCGACATACGTCCGGCTCGCAATGACGCGGCCTCGAAACCACGGGAGAAGACCATGCAGTATCTGCTTCTTATATATTCCAGCGAAGCCGGAATGGCGGCCGCGCCCAAGGAGGCGATCACCCAGATGAGCGCCGCCTATGGCGCCTATACCGAAGCGATGAAGAAGGCCGGTGTGTTCGTGGCCGGTGAGCGATTGAAACCAACCAAGATAGCAACCACCGTACGGGTGGCCAACGGCAAGACCAACGTGATTGACGGCCCCTATGCCGATACCAAGGAGCAACTCGGCGGCTACTATTTGATCGAGGTGCCCGACATGGACGCGGCTATTTCGTGGGCGGCACGCTGTCCCGGTGCCAGCGCCGGCACAATGGAAGTGCGGCCGATCTGGCCGATGGCCGAATACATGACAACATACACTGCTGCATGAAGGCTGTCGGGTCAGATGCCGCCCGGGCGGTCGCCGAGGCCGCCGCCCGGCAGAGCTACGGAAAGCTGGTCGCCTGGCTCGCGGCGCGCACGCGCGACGTGGCTGGGGCCGAGGATGCGCTGGCCGATGCCTTTGCCGCAGCGCTCGAACATTGGCCGCGAACCGGGGTGCCTGAAAGGCCGGAAGCCTGGCTGCTGGCCGTGGCAAGGCGCCGGCGCGTCGATGCGGTGCGGCGTCGGCTGACCAGCGAGGCCGGCCGCGATCATCTCAAGCTAATTGCCGAGGAGGCGGAGGCGCGCATGACCGACGAAGAGCTGCCCGACGAACGGCTGCGGCTGATGTTTGCTTGCGCGCATCCTGCGATCGAATCGGGTGTGCGCGCGCCGCTGATCCTGCAGACGGTCCTAGGGTTGGACGCCGCTACCATCGCCTCTGCCTTCCTGGTCTCGCCGGCAACTATGGGCCAGCGCCTGGTGCGCGCCAAGATCCGCATCCGGGAAACCGGCATTCCGTTCCGCGTGCCTGAACGGGCCGAACTCGGCGAGCGGCTGGACGCGGTCCTGGAAGCCATCTACGCCGCTTTCGCCGAAGGCTGGTCCGATCCGGCCGGCACCGAGACGCAGCGCCGCAACCTGGCGACTGAAGGCATCTGGCTCGGCCGGCTGGTGGCTTCGCTGATGCCGGATGAGCCGGAGGCGCTCGGCCTGCTTTCGCTGATGCTGTTTGCCGAGGCACGCCGCTCGGCGCGGCGCGATGCGGCCGGAGAGTATGTGCCGCTCGCCGAGCAGAAGTGCGCGGAATGGGACGCAGCCTTGATCGAGGAAGCGGAATCCCTGCTGCGCCGCGCCGCCGCCATGGGCGTCATAGGCCGTTACCAGCTCGAAGCGGCCGTACAATCCGTCCATTCGGCGCGACGGCTGACCGGCCTGACCGACTGGGCCGCGATCCGCAATTTCTACGATGCGCTGTCAGTCATCGTCGGATCGCCGGTGGTGGCGATCAACCGCGCGGTGGCGATCGCGGAGGCTGAAGGCGCTGTGGCGGGGCTGGCGGCTCTTTATGTGCTGGGCGACGACAAGCGGCTCAACGACTATCAACCTTATTGGGCGGCGCGCGCCGGTCTCCTGGCCAGGCTCGGTCAGGTGCCGCAGGCGATCGAGGCCTATGACCGGGCGATCGGCCTTGAGCGCGACCCGGCGGTGCGCCGGTTCCTACAGGGAAAACGGGCAGCCCTCAGACACTAAGCCTCGCCGTCGGCAGTCGTTCAGGCCGGCCACATCTCATGTGCCGTGTTGAGCGTCTTGATCACCGGATGTTCGCGCATTCCGGCCCACAGGCGTTCCACATTCGGCCACGCCGCGCGAGCCCTGTCGGAGTCGGGATGCCAGGCCACCAGCATGACGAGGTAGATGTCGGCCACCGACATGCGGTCGCCCACCAACCAGTCGCGGTCCTTGAGCGCCGCATCGAGGACGGCGAAGCCGCGATCCATTTCGGCGATGGCCGCTTGCTTGACGGCCTTCGTGCCTTCGGCGTCGGTCGTATAGCGATGGGCGTAGTAGAGCCGCAGGATTGCCGGATAGAGCACGGACGACATGAAGGCCATCCAGCGCAGGAAGTCAGCGCGGGCCGGCGCGTCGACCGCCGGCGCCAGGCCGGCATCGGGGTGACGCTCGGCAAGCAGGATGCAGATCGCCGCCGATTCGGTCATCGAGCTGCCGTCCGGCAAGGTCAGCGCCGGAACCTGGTTCAAGGGACTGATTTCGACAAATGCCGGATCGGGCCTGTCCGTCTTCGGCACGTCGACCTGCTCGAACGGCGCGTTCGCCAGCGCCAGCGCCGCCTCGACGACGAAGCCGCCGCTGCCCGGACGGGTATAGAGCTTGTACATGAAATTTCTCCCCGGCCTGCGCAAAGCAGGCCGGTGACGATTTGCACGGGAAGCAGGTTCTGCTCAAGCCGGTACCGGCCGCCACCAGAGGTTTTTTCGGGGGGCCAGGCCGAACGGTGCAGAACCCTTTGATGTCGGCGCGAAGGATCGCGCCGGTTCTATTYTCGAGATAGCGAGACCCTACGCCCCCAACCCCTCGAACAGGATCGTCGACAGATAGCGTTCGGCGAAGGACGGGATGACCACGATGAGGTTCTTGCCCTTGTTCTCCGGCCGCGAGCCGACGACGATCGCCGCCTGCAGGGCGGCGCCCGACGAGATGCCGACCGGGACGCCTTCGAGGCGGGCGACGAGGCGGGCATTGGCGACCGAATCCTCGTTCGAGACCTTGACGATCTCGTCATAGATCGTGGTGTCGAGGATTTTTGGCGCAAAGCCGGCGCCGATACCCTGGATCTTGTGCGGGCCGGGCTGGCCGCCCGACAGCACTGGCGAGGATTCCGGCTCGACGGCGACGACATGCACCGAGGGCTTGCGCTTCTTCAGCACTTGGCCGACACCGGTGATGGTGCCGCCGGTGCCGATGCCTGCGACGAAGATATCGACCTCGCCATGCGTGTCGTTCCAGATTTCCTCGGCCGTCGTCGTGCGATGGATTTCCGGGTTGGCGGGGTTTTCGAACTGCTGCGGGATGATGGCATTGGGAATCGTCGCCGCCAGCTCGTCGGCCTTGGCGATGGCGCCCTTCATGCCTTTCGGTCCCTCGGTCAGCACCAGCTCGGCGCCGAGCAGCGCCAGCATTTTCCTGCGCTCGATCGACATCGTTTCCGGCATCGTCAGGATCAGTTTGTAGCCCTTGGCGGCCGCGGCGAAGGCAAGCGCGATGCCGGTGTTGCCCGACGTCGGCTCGATCAGCGTGGTCTTGCCGGGAGAAATCTTGCCGGCGGCCTCCAGCGACTCGATCATCGCCACGCCGATGCGGTCCTTGACCGAGGCGATCGGATTGAAGAATTCGAGCTTGGCGATGAGATTGGCGACGATGCCCTTTTCCTTGGCGAATTTGTCGAGCCGCACCAGCGGCGTGTCGCCGATCGTGTCGGTGATGGAATCGTAGACGCGGCCGCGACCGGGCACGCGGGCAGGGGTGACGGGCTTGTTCATTGGTTTCGCTCCCAGAACTTCAGGCAAGTGAGAATTTCAGGCAAGTGGAGGACTTCAGGCAAGTGGAGGACTTCAGGCAAGTGGCACTGCAACCGCCAAGATAGGACCTTCGGTCGCGCAAGATAGACTGTCGGCCGAAAATATCGAGTGGGACCCATGTCTAAAACATAGGGCTCCTGGAAAAGCGTTTCCCGGAGAAGCCTGTCCCTGGAATGATTTGGCCGAAAGGAGCCTACTGACGGGCGGCAATCGCCGCCGCGGCGCCGACCATGAAGCCGGCGGCGGTGCGGTTCAGCGCCTTGAGCGCGCGCGGCGATTTCATGAACCAGCGTGCCTTGGCCGCCAGCGCCAGATAGGGCACCAGCACCACCAAAAGCACGACGATCGTCAGCGCGACCAGTATGCCGTAGTCGGCCAGCGTGATGGTCTTCAAGTCGACGATGGTCGGCGTGATGGCGAGGTAGAAGATCATCGTCTTCGGATTGCCGAGCGTGACCGTGAGGCCGGCGAGGAAGCTCGAAACCAACCCGCCCTTGCCCTTCTTCGCCTCGACCGTTTCGGGCGTGATGCCGCTGGTCCAGAAGCGCCAGCCGAGGAAGGCGAGGTAGGCGACGCCAAGCCATTTGATGGCGAGAAACACCATGCCGAAGGTCTGCGCGACGAAGGCGAGGCCCAGCACCACGGCGGTCAGATAGGTGAGATCGCCAAGCATCAGGCCAAAGGACATGGCCAGCGACGAACGGAAGCCTGAGCCGAGCGCCCGCGCGACGAGCGCGGTGACGCCGGGGCCGGGAATGGCGGCGGCGATGCCGAGGGCGGCACTGTAGGCGAGGAAGCCGGTAACGGTCATGGTTGCGGCCTTGCGCGACGCTGTTGCACCGACGACCTATGACACAAGGTCAGCCATGCGGGAATTGGCTGAAGCCGGATTCGATTGCACCACGTCGGCGTGCGACCATGCTGTCAGGAACGGCCGCCACTATAGGTGACGCGCCAGATGGTTCCGTTGCCGTCCTCGGTCACGATCAGCGCGCCGTCCCGGGCCACCGCGACGCCGACCGGTCGTCCCCACACCTCGCCGTTGGAGACGACGAAGCCGGTGATGAAGTCCTCGTACTCGCCGGTCGGCTTGCCGTCCTTGAACAGCAACCTCACCACCTTGTACCCGGTTCGGTTGCCGCGATTCCATGAACCGTGCAAGGCGACGAAGGCATCGCCTTTGTATTCGGCCGGAAAGCCGGAACCGAGGGCCAAGTCCTTTCTGTCGTAGAAGGCGATGTTGAGCGGCGCCGAGTGCGCCTGCATCAGCACATCGGGAATGGTCGCCTTGCCGGCAAGATCGGGGCGCTCGCCCTTGTGGCGTGGATCCTCGTTGTTGCCGATGTAATACCAGGGCCAGCCATAGAAAGCGCCGTCCTTGACCACAGTCGCATATTCGGACGGCACATTGTCGCCGAGTGCATCGCGCTCGTTGACGACGCACCACAGCGCCCCGGTCGCCGGCTGGACCGTCATGCCCGAACAGTTGCGCAAGCCGGTGGCGACGATGCGGCCATTCTTGCCGTCGGGGTCGAAGGCCAGCACGTCGGCACGGCCGTCCTCGGACCCCCAAGCAGCACCCAGCGGCTGCGACTTCGTCCAGGCGTCGAGGCCGCCATCCGGCTCCTTTGCCATGTTCTCGGCGACGTTCGATCCCGAGCCGACCGACAGATAGAGCGTCTTGCCGTCCGGCGAGAAGACGATGTCGCGGGTCCAGTGATGATTGGCAGGGATGTTTTCGACGATGGTTTCCGGATCACTGGCCGCCTTCAGGTCACCATCGCGATAGGCAAAGCGCACGATGCTGTCGCTGTTGGCGACATAAACCCATTGCGGGTCCTTGCCCGGCGGGTAGAAGGCGATGCCGTAGGGCTGGTTGAGATCGCCGGCAAATATGCCGTCCTTCGCCGGCTTCGCGCTGCCCTCGGCAAGGCGATAGACGCGGATCTGGTTGGCTTCGCTGTCGGCGACGAACAGGTCGCCATTTGGCGCGGTGCGCACGACGCGCGGATTGTCGATGCCCGACGCCATCAGCTCGGCCGAAAAGCCCGGCGGCAATTTCAGCTCGGCGTCCGCCGGCCGGTCGGCGAGGCCGGCGCCGTTCGAGGCGGATTTGGTGACATAAGGCCTAGGCAGGTCTTGCGGCTTGATCAGGCGGCGCACCCCAGGCCTGTCGGCACGCCAGTCGCCGAAGGCGGCGGCACCCCTCAGTACTGGCTGCTCCGCTTGCTGGGCCAATGCAGCCGTCGTGAGAAACAGTGCGGCAGGAAACGCCAGCCCGGCCAATCGGATCATTTCGTCCTCCACCTTGTCGCGAAGGAATCAACGGCCTGTTTGTTCCTCGGTTCCGCCTCACATGATGAGTTGAGGTGAAACGGTCTCCAGCCTCAGGTGCCGGCGGCGTAGAAATCGTCGTCGAGGCGCTTTTCCAGCGCGACGAGATCGGCCGGCAGCGGCAGGCCCATGGCGCGCATTTCCTGCAGTTTCTCGCGCAACTGCTCCTGGATTTCGTGCTGGTCCTCCGGCTGGTTGACCATTTCTTCGAGCAACAGACTGATCCGGGCCTTGAATTCTTCGAGCGCCATCGTCGTCTCCTCGGTTACCCAGTTCAACGCAGCATGCGGGAAATCAGCTGCGCCGTATAGTCGACCATTGGCACGATGCGGGCATAGTTGAGCCGGGTCGGGCCGATGACGCCGAGTGCGCCGACGACGCGGGCGTCCTTGTCGCGATAGGGCGCGACGACCAGCGACGAGCCCGACAGCGAAAACAGCTTGTTTTCCGAACCGATGAAGATGCGCACGCCCGATCCCTGTTCGGCCAGGTCAAGCAGCTGGATCAGCCCATCCTGCGTCTCCATGTCCTCGAACAGGTGACGCAACAGTTCGATGTCGGCCTGGGCGGTGACGTTTTCGAGCAGGTTGGCGCGGCCACGCACGATGAGCCGCGCCGGCAGGCCGCTCTCGGCGCCGGCCCACACCGCCAGCCCCTTCTCGACCAAGTCTTGCGACAGCGTGTCGAGCGCGGCCCTGGTCTCCTCCTTGATGCGGGCAATCTCGATCCGCGCCTCGGCCAGCGTGCGGCCGCGAATATGGGCGTTGAGGAAATTCGAGGCTTCATGCAACTGCGAGACGGTGATGCCGGCCGGCAACTCGACGACGCGGTTTTCGACGTCGCCGTTTTGCGACACCAGCACCGCCAGCGCCTTGGTCGGCTCGAGCTGGATGAATTCGATGTGCTTCAGTGCCACCTCGTTCTTGGCGGCCAGCACCAGGCCGGCGCCTCGCGACATGCCCGACAGCATCTGGCTGGCCTCGGTCAGCATGTGTTCCAGCGTCGCACCCGAGCCGGACGCGCGCACCTGCGCCTCGATGGTGCGGCGCTCCTCGTCGGAGAGGTCGCCGAGTTCCATGAAGGCATCGACGAAGAAGCGCAGGCCGGCCTGCGTCGGCAACCGGCCGGCGGAAATGTGGGGGGCATAGATCAGGCCGAGATGCTCGAGGTCGCTCATCACGTTGCGGATGGTGGCGGGCGACAGTGAGGACGGCAGGATGCGCGACAGGCTGCGTGATCCCACGGGTTCGCCGTCCTTCAGGTAGGAATCGACGATGCGCCGGAAGATGTCGCGCGAACGCATGTCGAGCGACTGCAGCGCAGGCGACAGCAGACTGGGTTCGGCAACTGCCTTGGTCATTGCGCCAAAAACCTCCGGCCCAAGGATATAGACTTCACCATGGTCCGCGCAACCCAGGTGTCTGAAGTCAGATCACCCGGGTGTCTGAAGTCAGATCACCGGCCATTTTCCTTTGCGCCACGCGCCCCATGTGGTTACAAGCCGGCCAAGAATCCGAAAAATGACGGGAAAGAAGCCTGAATGCGCCCCTCCAAACGCCAATTCGACGAAATGCGCGCCATCTCCTTTGAGCGCGGCGTCTCCAAGCATGCCGAAGGCTCATGCCTGGTGAAGTTCGGCGACACCCATGTCCTGTGCACCGCCAGCCTCGAGGAGAAGGTGCCGGGCTGGATGCGCAATTCCGGCAAGGGCTGGGTCACGGCGGAATACGGCATGCTGCCGCGCTCGACGGGCGAGCGCATGCGCCGCGAGGCTTCCGCCGGTAAGCAGGGCGGCCGCACGCTGGAAATACAGCGGCTGATCGGCCGCTCCTTGCGCGCCGTGGTCGACCTGCAGGCGCTGGGCGAGCAGCAGATCACCGTCGACTGCGACGTCATCCAGGCCGATGGCGGCACCCGCACGGCCTCGATCACCGGCGGCTGGGTGGCGCTGTATGATTGTCTGCGCTGGATGGAAGCCCGCCAGATGGCCAGCGTCGCCAAGGTGCTCAAGGACCATGTCGCGGCGATTTCCTGCGGCATCCATGACGGCCASCCGGTCATCGACCTCGATTATCTCGAAGATTCCTCGGCCGGCACCGACGCCAATTTCGTCATGACCGGCAAGGGCGGCATCGTCGAGATCCAGGGCACCGCCGAGGGCGAGCCCTTTTCCGAGGACCAGTTCGCCGACCTGATGGGCCTGGCCAAGAAAGGCATCCAGCGCCTGGTCAGCCTGCAGCAGATGGCGGTGGTTTAGGCCTGGTTTGTATTGATGAGGTTGGCGATCCTTCCCACCCCCCTCCGGCCTGCCGGCCATCTCCCCCGCAAGGGGGGAGATCGGCTGTGGTCCTTGGTTTCGCCAACCACCAACGTTGCAAGCTGTGAGCCGGCGTTGACGCTTCCAATCTCCCCCGTTGCGGGGGAGATGCCCGGTAGGGCAGAGGGGGGTGCCTCGTGATTCCCTCCGCCATTCTGGAATCGGCTCTCTACGTCACCGACCTTGACTCTGCTGAGAAGTTCTACACCGGCGTCCTCGGGCTCGACCTGCTCGGCAAGGTTGACGGCAGGCACCTCTTCTTCCGCTGCGGACCCGGCGTGTTGCTCATCTTCAACGCCGAGGCGACGAAAGTGCCGCCGGCGCCCGACGCGAGGCTGAAAGTGCCGCCGCACGGCGCAGTCGGCGAAGGTCATCTCTGCTTTGCGGCCAGCGCCGACGAGATCGAGCGCTGGAAAACGCATCTCGAGGCGAAGAAGATCGCCATCGAAAGCGAATTTGAATGGCCGCAAGGCGGCCGTTCGATCTATATACGCGACCCCTCGGGCAATTCGATCGAATTCGCCGAGCCACGGATCTGGGGCATATGATGCATTCGCCAACCATTCACTCGCTTGATGGAAAAAAGATCGTCGTCGCCAGCCACAATGCCGGCAAGCTGCGCGAATTCGCCGATTTGATGGGGCCGTTCGGTTTCGAAGCGAAATCGGCCAAGGACTATGGCCTGCCGGAGCCGGACGAAACCGGCACCACCTTCGAGGAGAACGCCTACATCAAGGCATTTGCCGCCGCCCAGGCCACCGGCCTGCCGGCGTTGTCCGATGATTCCGGCCTGTGCGTCGACGCGCTCGACGGCGCGCCTGGCGTCTACACCGCCAACTGGGCCGAAACCCCTGACGGTTCGCGCGATTTCGCCATGGCCATGCAACGCACCGAAGTGGCGCTGCAGGAAGTCGGTGCCGCCTTGCCGCAACAGCGCAAGGGGCGCTTTGTCGCCGTCATCTGCCTGGCCTTTCCCGACGGTGATGCCGAGTATTATCGCGGCGAGGCAGAAGGCACGCTGGTCTGGCCGCCGCGCGGCGACCTCGGCTTCGGCTACGACCCGGTGTTCCTGCCCAACGGCTTTGAAAAGACCTTCGGTGAGATGAGCGCCGAGGAAAAACATGGCTGGAAGCCCGGCCAGCCGACGGCGCTGTCGCACCGCGCCCGCGCTTTCCAGAAATTCGCCGAAGCGAGATTGGGTTCGGCATGAGCATGCTGCTCGACCGGGCGCCCGGTTTTGGCGTCTACATCCATTGGCCGTTCTGCGCGGCCAAATGCCCTTACTGCGACTTCAACAGCCATGTCCGCCACCAGCCGGTCGACCAGGAGCGCTTTGCCAGCGCCTTCGAGGCCGAGCTCGCGACCATGCGCCGGCGCACCGGGCCGCGCGAAGTGACCAGCATTTTTCTCGGCGGCGGCACGCCGTCTCTGATGAAGCCGGAAACCGTGGCCAGGATTCTGGACGCCGTCGCGAAGAACTGGAAGGTGCCCGATGGCATCGAGGTGACGCTGGAGGCCAATCCATCCTCGGTCGAGGCCGAACGGTTTCGCGGCTATCGGGCAGCAGGCGTCAACCGCGTCTCGCTCGGCGTGCAGGCGTTGAACGACAAGGATTTGCGCTTTCTCGGCCGGCTGCACAATGTCGAGGAAGCGCTGCATGCCATCGGCCTGGCGCGTGAGATCTTCCCGCGGCTGTCCTTCGACCTGATCTATGCCCGGCCCGGCCAGACACCGGAGGCCTGGCAGGCCGAGCTTGAACAGGCGATCAGCCATGCCGCCGATCATCTGTCGCTCTACCAGCTGACCATCGAGGAAGGCACGCCTTTCCACGCGCTGCATGCGGCCAAGAAATTTATCATCCCCGACAATGACCAGGCCGCCGACCTCTATGCGCTGACGCAGGAGATCACCACGACGCACGGCCTGCCGGCCTACGAGATTTCGAACCACGCCAGGCCTGGCGCCGAAAGCCGGCACAATCTGACCTATTGGCGCTATGGCGAATACGTCGGTGTCGGACCCGGCGCGCATGGCCGCTTTGTTGAAAACGGCCGCCGCACAGTGACGATCGCCGAGCGGATGCCGGAAACCTGGGCCAATCTGGTCGAAGCCAAGGGCCATGGCGTCACCGGCGGCGAGATCCTGACGCGCTCCGAGGAGGCCGACGAGTTCCTGCTGATGGGCCTGCGGCTGGCCGAAGGCATCGATCTCTCCCGCTACGAGGCGTTCTCCGGGCGCGGCCTGTCGAGCGCACGGTTGGCGGTGCTGCAGGGCGAGGGGCTGGTGGCGCCGATCGGCAACGCCCGGCTCCGCGCCACGCCGGCCGGCATGATCGTGCTCGACGCGGTGGTGGCGGATCTGGCGCGCTAACCCTTGAAGAACGTGCTCTTCGTCTGCAGCCAGAACCGCTTGCGCAGCCCGACCGCCGAGCAGGTGTTTTCCAAGCGCAGCGATATCGAGGTTGAGTCGGCCGGAACAAACCACGACGCGGAAACGCCGCTGACGCATGAGCTCGTCGCCTGGGCCGATATCATCTTTGTCATGGAAAAGGCGCACCGCGCCAAATTGCAGAAGAAATTCAAGGCCAGCCTGAAGAAGGCCCGTGTCATCTGCCTCGACATCCCCGATGACTATGAATTCATGGACCCGGTGTTGGTCCAGCTTCTCGAGGCGAAGGTCCCGCGATATCTCGGCTGAATGAGGCCGAGCATTTGCAACTACGCTTTGTCAGCCTCGCGCTTGACCCGGATCCATGCCGCGATCGTTGGCGAGGAATGCGACGGCAGAATTCTGAACCGTCACAACCTCTGCGCTAGGCGTCGTGCTTGTGGCGGTGTTTGGCGCGGTCCTTCTCGGCGTGCGAGTCTCCGGAGCGGACCGGCTTGGCGTCGTCCTTGTCGCGGCGGGCGCGATGCTGGTCACCTACTTGGGATAGCGGCACGCCGTTACGGGCGTTTTTCGTTTCAAGACGGGTGATGAAGATATCGAAGCGATTGGGCATCGTTCGGTCAGTGCTCCGTCGTGCTGTCTGGTTTGTTGTCGGAAAGCCTGACATTCGTCGGCAAGGCGCTCGTGGTCCGCTTGGTCAGGCTGGTGTCGGTCTTGGCAGGCAGGCACTTGTCCTTGGCCGCGGCAACGCGTTTGCGGCCGGCATAGTAGGGTTCGAAAGCGTCCTGTATTTTTAGGCTGTCCATCCTGTCCTCCTCCTCGGGAATCAGGGGGTAAATCTGCCGAACCCGGTTTCGTTCCCTACTGTGGCAAAGGAATGGCAGGCGGACCCGGCGTCAGCTTTTGCAAGCCGGCGTCAGCCGTGCCAAACAGGGTTTGAACGGAGATGCATCGGTGACCGGCGAGACGAGCAAGCGCAGCTATGTGGTCGGGCAGACCGAGATCGCGGCCCGGCCGCTCGAGGCGGCGCTCTATCTGGTGGCGACGCCGATCGGCAATCTCGCCGACATCACGCTGCGTGCGCTGGAAACGCTGGCCGCCGCCGACATCGTCGCCTGCGAAGACACGCGGGTGTCGCGCGTGCTGCTCGACCGCTACGGCATCCGCCGCCGCACAACGGCCTATCATGAGCACAATGCCGGCGAGGCCGGACCAAAACTGATCGCGGCACTCCAGGCCGGACAGAGCGTGGCGCTGATTTCCGATGCCGGCACGCCGCTGGTCTCCGATCCCGGCTACCGGCTGGTCGGCGAGGCGCTCGACTATGGCATTCGCGTCGTGCCGATCCCCGGCCCGTCGGCGCCGCTTGCCGCGCTGACCGCATCTGGCCTGCCGTCGGACGCCTTCCTGTTCGCCGGCTTCCTGCCGGTGAAGGCTGGGCAGCGGCTGACGCGGCTCGAAGCCCTGAAGGCCGTGCCGGCGACGCTGATCTTCTTCGAATCGCCGCGCCGGCTGGCCGAATCCCTCGGCGCCATGGTCGAGGCCCTCGGCGGCAACCGAAAGGCCGCGATTGGCCGCGAGCTGACCAAGACGTTCGAGGAGATGCGCACCGGCACGCTGCAAGTGCTGGCCGACCACTATGCGGCGGCCGATACGCCGAAGGGCGAGATCGTCGTCTGCGTCGGTCCCGCCGAGGCCAGGGCCGACGAGCCTGAAGACATCGACCGCCTGCTTTTGTCGCTCGCAGCCGAAATGCCGGCCTCCAAGGCTGCGGCGGAAGCGGCGAAAATGACCGGCGGCCAGAAACAGGCGCTCTATCGGCGGCTGCTCGAGCTCAGGGATGCTGCCGGAGAGAGTGGTGGCTGAGCGCCCGAGCGCAAGCCGCCAAAAAGCCTATCGGCGCGGCCATCGCGGCGAATGGCTGGCGGCGGCAGCGCTGATGCTCAAGGGCTACCGGATTCTGGCGCGCCGCCACCGCACCCGTTTCGGCGAGATCGACCTGATCGCGCGGCGCGGCGATCTCGTCCTGTTCGTCGAGGTCAAGGCACGCCGCACGCTGATCGAAGCCATGGAGGCGATCGGTCATGAATCGGAGCGCCGCATCGAGGCGGCGGCCGACATCTGGCTGTCGCGCCAGTCCGACTATGGCAGGCTGTCGATGCGCTTCGACATGGTCGCGGTGCTGCCCTGGCGCTGGCCGGTGCATGTGGAGAATGCGTTTTATGGAAGGAATTAGAGCAGGTTTCTGAAGACGACCCGTTGCCGAAGTTGGCGCCGCCCCTCATCCGCCTACCGGCACCTTCTCCCCTTATAGGGACGGGAGAAGGGAGATGGCCGCAACGCCGGCTCCCTTTTTTTGCAACGCTGGCGATTGGCGAAACCATCGATGAGAACGCCCCTCTCCCCGTCCCTATACGGGGAGAGGATGCCGGCAGGCAGGTGAGGGGCAGTGGTGACGGCCGGTGAGATGAGAACTCCAACCGAAGCGATTGCCGTAGCTCAACCCCAGATCATCAACGCCACCAGCCCGACGCCACCGACCACCAGCCGCCACCAGCCGAACAGCGAGTAGCCGTTGCGCGAGACGTAATCGAGCAGGAAGCGCACGACGATGAGCGCCGTGACGAAGGCGGCGACAAAGCCGATGGCGATGATCGGCAGGTCGGCGCTGCTCAGCACGTTGCGGTTCTTGAACAGGTCGAAGGCAAAGGCGCCGACCATCGTCGGGATGGCGAGGAAGAAGGAGAACTCCGCCGCCGCCCGCTTGTCGACGCCCAAGAGCAGCGCGCCGACGATCGTCGACCCCGAGCGCGACGTGCCGGGGATCAGCGACAGGCACTGGAAAAGCCCGATCTGCAGGTAAAGCCGGGTTGGGAAGCGCTCAACGTCGCGGTAGACCGGCTTGAGGTTCATGCGGTCCACCGCCAGCAGCACGACGCCGCCGATGATCAGCATGATGCAGATCAGCCTTGGCGATTCGAACAGCACTGTCTTGATGAAATCATGCGCCAGCGCGCCGATGATCGCCGCCGGCAGGAAGGCGATCAGGATGCCGATGACGAAATGTCGTGTCAGCCGGTCATGCGGCAGGTCGAGCAGCATTTGCCACAGTCGGCGGAAATAGACGCTCAGGATCGCCAGGATGGCGCCGAGCTGGATCAAGATCTCGAAGGCCTTGCCGGTCGAATGGAAGCCGAGGAAATGGCCGGCGAGCAGGATATGACCGGTCGACGAGACCGGGATGAACTCGGTCAGTCCCTCCAGCAGGCCGAGCAGCAGGGCTTCGACGATGGTCTGGCTTTCCATGGCTACCTCGGCATTGGCGTGACGGCTAACAGAACGGCTTGCTTGTCATGGCCTGCAAGTCCCCCTATAGGTCGCAACACCCTGACGGCCCGCTAGGCGGGCGGCCAAGACTTACCGGTGCGACCGGCGATTCGCCAGTGCGCTTTATCATCGCGGAACCATGCTGACGCTTTTCCACCACCCCATGTTCGCCACCTGTCGCTTCGTCCGCCTCGCTTTCGGCGAGTATGGCGAGGAGCTGGCCTTGATCGAGGAAAAGCCGTGGACGCGGCGCAAGGAGTTTTTGGCGCTGAACCCGGCCGGCACGCTGCCGATCCTTCTGGCCGAAGGCGACGTGCCGATCGTCGGCGCAACCGTCATATCGGAATATCTCGATGAGACGCGCGGCGTCTTGAAGCGCGACAAGCGGCTGTTCGCCGAGGACCCGATGCAGCGCGCCGAAATCCGCCGGCTGATCGACTGGTATCTCAACAAGGCCGAAAGCGAGGTCACCCGCCATCTGGTGCGTGAACGCGTGCTGAAGCCGGTGATGCCGGAAACGGCGGGTGGCGGCTCGCCCGATTCTGGCGCAATCCGCGCCGCACGCGCCAACATCCGCCAGCACATGAAATACACCAACTGGCTCGCCGGCACCCGCCATTGGCTGGCCGGCAGCAGGGTCACCTATGCCGATCTCGCGGCCGCCGCGACGCTGTCGGTGCTCGATTATCTCGGCGAGATCGACTGGCGCGAGCACGCCGCGGCGCGCGAATGGTACACGCGGGTGAAGTCGCGGCCGTCCTTCCGGCCGCTTTTGACCGACCGGGTGCGCGGCCTGTCGCCGGTGTCGCATTATGCGGACCTCGACTTCTGACGCCGCAAAACTGCGCGCGCTGATCGACGCAGAGGCGCATCGCGCCGGCTTCGATGCCGTCGCCGTTACCACACCCGATGCGATCCCGCTCGCGCCTGCGCGCCTGGCCGAATTCGTCGCCGACGGCTTTCACGGTTCGATGGGCTGGATCGCCGAGACGCTTGAGCGCCGCAGCGAACCGACGGCACTGTGGCCGCAGGTGCGCTCGATCATCGTGCTGGCGATGAATTACGGTCCCGACCATGATCCGCGCGAGGTGCTGGCCAAGCACGACCGTGGCGCCATCTCGGTCTACGCGCAGAACCGCGACTATCACGAGGTGATGAAGGGCCGGCTGAAGGAAATCGCCGGCAAGCTCGTGGCGCGCGCCGGCGGCGACGTGAAGGTGTTCGTCGACACGGCACCGGTGATGGAAAAGCCACTGGCCGAGGCCGCCGGGCTCGGCTGGCAAGGCAAGCACACCAACCTGGTCAGCCGCGAGCACGGCTCCTGGCTGTTCCTCGGCACCATCTTCACGACTGCCGAACTCGTGCCCGACCGGGCCGAGATCGACCATTGCGGTTCCTGCCGCGCCTGCCTCGACGCCTGCCCGACCGACGCCTTCCCGGCACCCTACCGCCTCGATGCGCGGCGCTGCATCTCCTATCTCACCATCGAGAACAAGGGGCCGATCCCGCATGAATTCCGCGAAAAGATCGGCAACCGCATCTATGGCTGCGACGACTGCCTCGCCGCTTGCCCGTGGAACAAGTTCGCCCGGGCGGCTTCAGAGGCAAAGCTTGCCGCGCGCGACGATTTGCGCGAGCCGCCGCTTGGCCAGCTGTTGCAACTCGACGACACGGCCTTCCGCGCCTTCTTCTCCGGATCGCCGATAAAACGCGTCGGCCGCGATCGTTTTGTCCGCAACGTGCTGATCGCCGCCGGCAATTCCGGCGATGCCGAGCTCGCCGGTGCAGTGCGTGCACTGCTGGCGGATGGCTCGCCGCTGGTGCGGGGCGCGGCAATATGGGCGCTGGCGCGGCTGGTGCCCGATGCCGAATATTCCGAACGGGCAGCTATCGGCCTGAAAACCGAGGACGACAAGGCCGTGTGCGACGAATGGCGTCTGGCGCGGCCAACCAGGATGCATTCATGAGCGAAAAGCAGATCTTCATCTTCGGCGCCGGCTATTCCGGCCAGGCTTTTGCGCGCGCCAACAAGGGTGCCGGCAGGATCTTCGGGACGACGCGTTCGCCGGATAAACTCGAGACGCTGCGGCAGGCCGGCATCGTACCGCTGCTGTTCGACAGCGCGATGACCGGCGAAATCGCCGATGCGCTGGGAAAGACAACACATCTGTTGATCTCGGTCGGCCCGGAAGAGGCGGGTGATCCCGTGCTGAATGCCGCCCGCGCGGCGATCGTGGCCGGGATGCCGGCGCTCGCATGGATCGGCTATCTCTCGACCGTCGGTGTCTACGGCAATTATGACGGCGCCTGGGTCGATGAAACGGCCGAGTGCCGGCCGGTGTCGAAGCGCTCGGTGATGCGGGTGGCTGCCGAACAGGACTGGCTGGAATTGGGCCGCGACATCGGTCGGCCGGTGGCGATCCTGCGCCTGTCGGGCATTTACGGGCCCGGCCGCAACGCCCTGGTCAATCTGGAAAACGGCACCGCAAGGCGGCTGGTCAAGCCGGACCAGGTGTTCAACCGCATCCATTGCGATGACATTGCCGGCGCGCTCTGGCATTTGGCGGAACGCGATCTCGGCGGCATCTTCAATGTCACCGACGACTTGCCCGCGCCGCCACAGGATGTCGTCGCCTATGCCGCGGCGCTGATGGGCATCACACCGCCGCCCGAAATTCCCTTCGACGCCGCCCAACTTTCGCCCATGGCGCGCTCCTTCTATGGCGAGAACAAGCGTGTCGCCAACGCGGCGATCAAGGCGGCGGGTTATTCCCTGCGTTTTCCGGATTACCGCGCCGCCTTCGACCATATGTGGGCCAGCGGCGATTGGCGCGATGGCGAGCCGCGCAGCCCGATGAAGCGCTAATCATCGAAGCGGCGCGCGTAGCGTGCTATGATTCGGCCTTGGATTGCGGTGGGGATCGGGTTTCATGAAAACAGCGACGCGGCGATCTCTCGGCAGGAAATCACTGCTGGCCACAGCGCTCGGCCTGTTCGCGCTGGCCGGGCTCGCCGCGCAGCCGGCAGCGGCCGAGGAACGGGCGAAGGATCTGTTCGGCGCCAAGAAGCTGCCGGCGGCGACCGCAGCGCAATCCATTGGCTTCTATTCCAAGGGCTGTTTTGCCGGCGGCGTCGCCATTCCCGTGGATGGCCCGACCTGGGAGGTGATGCGGCCGTCGCGCAACCGTCGCTGGGGCCATCCGGCGATGATCGCGGTGATCGAGAAACTGTCGCGCGACGCCGCGGCCGATGGTTGGCCGGGCCTGCTGATCGGCGACATTTCGCAGCCGCGCGGCGGCCCGATGATGACTGGCCACGCCTCGCACCAGATCGGCCTCGATGCCGACATCTGGCTGACGCCGATGCCCAGCTCTCCGCTGTCGATGGCGCAACGCGAGAGCATCAGCGCCACTTTGATGGTCGACGAGAAGACCCATCTGGTGAAGGACGCCTTGTGGACGCCGGCACATACGAGGCTTTTGAAGCGTGCTGCGAGCTATCCCGAGGTCGAACGCATCCTGGTCAATCCCGGCATCAAGAAAAAGCTCTGCGACACCGTCAAGGGCGATCGTGACTGGTTGCGCAAGATCAGGCCGTTCTGGGGCCACGACTACCATTTCCACATGCGCATCGGCTGCCAGCCGGGCTCGCCCAACTGCAAGGCGCAGGAAGCGACGCCGGCCGATGACGGCTGCGGCAAGCCGCTCGCCTGGTGGTTCACGCAGGAGCCCTGGCGGCCCAACAAGAACCCGGATGCGCCGAAGGCTCGTGACCTGATGACGATGGCGAACTTGCCGAAGGAATGCCGCGCCGTGCTCGACGCGCCGGGGCCGGCGTCTGCCGAGGCGGCAACCTATAATGGCGGCGCTGTGCCGGTCGCGGCCGCGGCGCCCGAGCTCGAAGCGCCTTCGCTGCCCGCCGCCACTACCAGTGGTGCGGCCAGCTTGCCGGCCTCGGTGAATGCTTTCACCGAGACCCCCGAGATCGGCATCCCGCTGCCGCGGCCACGGCCGGGAAACTGACCGCTGCAGCTTTTATCCAGGGTTGAACCGGTTTAGCCGGGCCGTTTTTGCGAAATAGTGGCCGTTTGGCCGCAGAACCTGTCTCACCGTGACAGCGGCCTCGAAAACCGTTTCCCTTTTCAAACTCATGCGCTAGTCAACGGGAGAACGGCGCTACGCCGTCGTGGGCGCCGGGGACGGACGAGAGCATGCCAAGCACGGGCGATGACGATACTTTGTTGCGGTTTCCGATCCTGATCGGCGACATTGGCGGCACCAATGCGCGCTTCTCGATCGTGCTCGACGCCCATTCGGAGGCCGGCGAGCCGACCATCGTCCAGACCGCCAATTACAACACCATCGACGAGGCGATCCAGGCGGCCGTGCTCGACCGCTCGTCGGTCCGCCCCAATTCGGCGGTGCTGGCGGTGGCCGGCCCGGTCGACGGCGACGAGATCGAGCTCACCAACTGCCCGTGGATCGTCAAGCCCAGGCAGATGTTCGCCAGCCTCGGCTTGAGCGACATCGTCGTGCTCAATGATTTCGAGGCGCAGGCGCTGGCCGTCGTCGCGCTCGGCGAGGAGCACATGGAAAAGATCGGCGGCGGCACGCCGGAGCCAAATGCCGGGCGCGTCGTGCTCGGCCCCGGAACCGGGCTCGGCGTTGCCGGGCTGGTCTATGCGCTTCGCCACTGGATACCGGTGCCGGGCGAGGGCGGCCATATGGACATCGGTCCGCGCACGCCGCGCGATTTCGAGGTTTTCCCGCATATCGAGAAGCTCGAGGGCCGCATTTCGGGCGAGCAGATCCTGTGCGGACGCGGCCTCGTCAACGTCTACCGGGCGGTGGCCAAGGCGGACGGCAAGCCTGCCCCCTTCACCACGCCGGCGGAAGTCACCGCCGCGGCACTGGCCAAGACCGATCCGGTTGCCGAAGAGGCGGTGGAGACCTTCGTCACCTGCCTCGGGCGCACCGCCGGCGATCTTGCGCTGGTGTTCATGAGCCGCGGCGGCGTGTTCCTCACCGGCGGCATCGCGCAGAAGATCGTGCCGGCACTGAAGGCCGGCAATTTCCGTGCTGCCTTCGAGGACAAGGCGCCGCACAGCGCGCTCATGCGCACCATGCCGGTCTATGTGATCACCCACCCGCTGGCAGCGCTTTTGGGCCTTGCCGCCTATGCCAGAAACCCGTCGCTGTTCGGGGTCCAGACCGCGGACCGCCGCTGGCGCGACGAAGTTAGTCACCCCAAGGCATAGGCAAGCCGGCCCCTTGGCGCTAAGAGAAGTGCCGAATCGCAACCCGGCCACGGGAAGCAGGAACCTGTGAAGCGCTCCGATTTGACATTTCAGATACCCAACAAKCCGAAAGTCACGCCCCGTGCGGTCACGGCGGTGCTCCGCCGCATTATCGCTGAAAACGGCCGTGATTACCGCTGGTCCTATGCTTTTGCCGCTGCCTGCCTGATCGCGGTGTCCGCGACGACCGCCTTCACCGCCTGGGTCATGAGCCCCGTCGTCAACTCGATATTCTATGAACGACGCGGCGATCTGATCGTGTGGATTTGCGCCGCCATCATGGCGGCCTTCCTCGTGCGCGGTTTCGCCGGTTACGGCCAGGCGGTGACGCTGGCCAAGGTCGGCAACAATCTGGTGGCGCGCTACCAGAAACGCCTCTTCGACCATCTGATGAAGCTCGGCGTCGGCTTTTTCAGCGACACGCGTTCGGGCCGGCTGGCTGCCCAGATGAACGAGAACGTCAACGGCATCCGCGACCTCCTGTCGATGACGCTCACGTCGATCGCACGCGATGGCGTGACGTTGCTCGGCCTTCTTGGGGTCATGATCTACCAGGATCCCGTTCTCTCCCTGAGCTCCCTGCTGATCGGACCGCCGCTGATCTGGACTGTCACCTATCTGATGCGCCGGGTGCGCCGCATCACCCGCGAATCGGTGCAGATCAATTCTCGGCTGATCGGCGCCGTGCAGGAGGCCACGCAAGGCATTGCCATCGTCAAGGCCTTCACCATGGAAGAGGAGCTGTCGCGCCGCATCGGCGCGCTCGCCGACAGCGCCGAGCAGCGGGGAAACAAGATCGCCCGCGTCTCGGAACGGCTGGCGCCGATCTCCGACATGCTGGCCGGCCTTGCCGTCACCGGTGTCATCGCCTATTCCGGCTACCGGGCGATCGTTCTTGGACAGCCGCCGGGTGCGGTCTTTTCCTTCATCACCGCGCTGTTGCTCGCCTATGATCCGGCACGGCGGCTGGCGCGCATGCAAGTCGGCATGGAACGCGCGCTGGTCAATGCGCGCATGATCTACGAACTTCTCGATCTCGAGCCGCAGCAAGGCGACACGCCGGGAGCCGCCGAGGCCAGGTTCACCACCGGCGAAGTGCGCTTCAACAACGTGTCCTTCCGCTACGTCGAGGAGGCGCCGGTGCTGCAGGACCTGAGCTTCGTCGCCGCAGCCGGCAAGATGACCGCCATCGTCGGCGCCTCCGGCGCCGGCAAGACGACGCTGGTGGCGCTGCTGCAGCGCTTCTACGACGTCGAGGCGGGAACGATCGAGATCGACGGCCAGGACATTTCCAAGGTCACCAAGCACTCGCTGCGCAGCTCCATCGCCTATGTCTCGCAGCAGCCCTATCTGTTCGAAGGCACCATCCGCGACAACATCCGCTATGGCCGGTTGAATGCCACCAACGCCGAAATCGAACAGGCCGCGCTGCAGGCCGAGGCCGACGGCTTCATCCGCCAGCAGCCGCAGGGCTACGACACGCCCGTCGGCGAAAACGGCGTGACCTTGTCGGGCGGCCAGCGCCAGCGCGTGTCGATCGCCCGCGCCATCGTGCGGCAGGCGCCGATCCTTCTGCTCGACGAGGCGACGTCGGCGCTCGACAACGAGGCCGAGGCGCGGGTCCAGGAAGCGCTGATCCAGGTCATGGAAGGGCGCACCACCATCGTCATCGCACACCGGCTGTCGACGGTGGTCAATGCCGACCACATCATCGTGCTGGAACAGGGCCATCTGGTCGAACAGGGAACGCATGCCTCGCTGATGGCCGACCCGCACAGCGTCTATGCCCGCTTCCACCGGGTACAGGGCAAAAAGGGGCTGGGGCTTGTCGACGACGCCAAGCCAATCCAAACTCCGTCGCCGCGCAGCCGCGCGAAAAAGGCGGTCGGGAGACCTTCATGAGCGATATGGGCCTGGTCGTGGTGGGTGCTGCCGGCCGCATGGGGCAGACGCTGATCCGCGCCATCCACACCATTCCCGGCGTCCGCGTGATCGGCGCCGTCGAGCGTGCCGGCTCACCCTATCTGGGCAAGGATGCCGGCGAACTTGCAGGCGTCGGCCGCATCGACGTGCCGATCGGCGACGATCCGCTGCCGGTCTTCGCCAGGGCCGACGGTGTGCTCGATTTCACCACGCCGGCATCGAGCGTCGAATTCGCCGGCTACGCGGCGCAGGCGCGCATCGCCCATGTCATCGGCACCACGGGCTGCTCGGCCGACGATGACGCCAAGATCGCGGCGGGGGCGCGCCACGCGACGATCGTCAAGTCGGGCAATATGAGCCTCGGCGTCAATCTTCTGGCGGTGCTGGTCGAACAGGCGGCACGAGCGCTCGACGCCGACGATTTCGACATCGAGATCCTCGAAATGCACCACAAGCACAAGGTCGACGCACCGTCGGGCACGGCGCTGCTGCTCGGCGAGGCCGCCGCCGCCGGGCGCGGCATCGCGCTCGCCGGCAACGATGTGCGCGTCCGCGACGGCCACACCGGCGTACGCAAGACCGGCTCGATCGGCTTTGCCTCGATGCGCGGCGGCTCGGTGGTCGGCGACCACAGCGTGATGTTGGCCGGCACCGGCGAGCGCATCACCCTGTCCCACCACGCCGAGGACCGCGCCATCTTCGCCCGCGGCGCCGTCAAGGCGGCGCTATGGGCGCGCGGCCGCAAGCCGGGACTTTATTCGATGCGGGACGTGCTCGGCCTCAGCTGAGCGGCCAATCTGCCAACCTGCCTATCTGGCAATTTGAAGGAGCAAACATGTCGAGAACCCTCGTGCTCGTGCGCCACGGCCAGAGCGAATGGAACCTGAAGAACCTGTTCACCGGATGGCGCGACGTCGACCTGACCGAGCTGGGTCACGCCGAGGCCAAGGCCGCCGGCCAGAAACTCAAGGCGCGCGGCCTGAAGTTCGACATCGCCTTCACCTCGGCGCTGGTCCGGGCGCAAAAGACCTGCCAGCACATTCTCGACGCGGTCGGCCAGAGCGATCTGACAACCATCCGCGACCAGGCCCTCAACGAGCGCGACTATGGCGACCTGTCCGGCCTCAACAAGGACGATGCCCGCAAGAAATGGGGCGAGGAGCAGGTGCATGTCTGGCGCCGCTCCTACGACGTGCCGCCGCCCGCCGGCGAAAGCCTGAAGGACACCGGTGCCCGCGTCTGGCCCTACTACCTGCACGATTTGCAGCCGCACGTGCTGCGCGGCGGCACCGTGCTGGTCGCCGCCCACGGCAACTCGCTGCGCGCGCTGATCATGGCGCTGGACGGCAAGTCCGGCGAGGAGATCGTCAAGCTGGAGCTCGGCACCGGCGTGCCGGTCATCTACACGCTCAACGCCGATTCCACGGTGGCTTCCAAGGAAGTGCTGGAGAGCTGAGCCGGCAAGCGGCAAGCCTTTCTTGATTGGGCATGATCGCTTCCGAAAACCGGTTCCCACTTTTCGGGATCATGCTTTGAAAAAAGCGCGTTGACACACATCGCTTGCCCGCTTACATGAGCCCGCACCAGCCCAGATGGCGGAATTGGTAGACGCGCACGGTTCAGGTCCGTGTTCCGCAAGGAGTGGAGGTTCGAGTCCTCTTCTGGGCACCAAATTCCCGTTTCGAACCATTCGACGGTTCAGAAACCCAAAGAAAAAGCCCGGTTCGTCCGGGCTTTTTCTTTGCCGCCAACCTCTCCTCTCGGCTAGGCGCTGAACAAACCGCTTCAAACTGCGCCGCCGCTTCGGTACGGTCGAAACCATGTCTCAATCGACCACCAATCCGATCTTCGGCGCCCGTCGCGATCAGGCGTTCCCAACGCTGGCTGACACCGACATCGACCGCATGCGCCGGTTCGGCGAGGCCAGCGACTATGCCGCCGGCGAGCGCATCGTCACGGCCGGCGATGTAGCGCCCGGCCTGATCGTCGTCCTGTCGGGCAAGGTCGACATCATCCAGGATAGCGGGCTCGGCCGTCGCGAAACGATCGTGACGCATGGTCCGGGCAGCTTCGTCGGCGAACTGGCSCAGCTTTCTGCCCGYCCSTCGCTGGTGGATGCGCAGGCGGCCGARCCGGTSRARGCSTTCGTCATYSCCTCGCAGMGSSTGCGCGACCTGATGGTGCAGGAGGCCAATCTCGGCGAGCGCATCATGCGGGCGCTGATCCTGCGCCGTGTCGGGCTGCTGGAAAGCGCAACCAGCGGGCCGATCATCATCGGACCCGTCGGCAATGCCGACGTCTTGCGGCTGCAGGGATTCCTGGCCCGCAGCGGCCAGCCGCACCGCGTGCTCGATTCCGACAGCGACCCCTGCGCCAAAACCCTGGTCGAGCGCTTCGATGTCGACCTCCACCATCTGCCGATCGTGCTGTGTCCGAGCGGCCGGCTGCTGCTCAATCCCGGCGAGAAGGACCTCGCCCGCTGCATCGGCCTGCTGCGGCCGATCGATGCCGACAAACTATACGACGTCGCCATCGTCGGCGCCGGGCCGGCGGGGCTGGCGGCGGCCGTTTATGCGGCGTCCGAAGGTCTGTCGACCATCGTCCTCGATTGCCGGGCCTTCGGCGGGCAGGCGGGCGCCTCCTCGCGCATCGAGAACTATCTCGGTTTCCCGACCGGTATTTCGGGCATGGCGCTGATGGCGCGCGCCTACAACCAGGCGCAGAAATTCGGCGTTGAAATGGTGATACCAGACGAGGCGAAGCTGTTGAGCGCTGGGACCGACGGTGCCCGTTACACGCTTGATGTCGGCGATGGCGAGACCGTGCGCACACGCACCGTGGTGATCGCCAGCGGTGCGCGCTACCGCCGCCTCGACGTCGCCAATCTGGCGCAGTTCGAGGGGACGTGCGTGCATTATTGGGCCTCGCCGATCGAAGCGCGGCTTTGCCAGGGCCAGGAGGTGGCGCTGGTCGGTGCCGGCAATTCGGCCGGACAGGCGGCTGTCTACCTGGCCAGCCACGTGCACAAGGTGGCGCTGCTGGCGCGCGGCGGTAGTCTCGATGCCAGCATGTCGCGCTATCTGGTCGAGCGCATCAAGGCGCAGCCGAACATCGAGGTGCTGACCGGGACCGAGGTCGAGGCGCTGGAAGGCGACGAAGGCAATCTTGCCACCGTGCGGTGGCGCAACCGCGCCAGCGGTGTGGAAACGACGCGCCCAATCCGCCATCTCTTCCTGTTCATCGGCGCCGACCCGAATACGGACTGGCTGGCGCACTGCAACGTGGCCCTGGATGCCAACGGTTTCGTGCGCACCGGATCCGACCTGGAATCGGCGCATGGGGTGATGGAGACGAGCCGCAGCGGGGTGTTTGCCATCGGCGACGTCCGCTCCGGCTCGGTCAAGCGCGTCGCAGCCGCCGTCGGCGAGGGTGCCCAGGTGGTGGCGGCGTTGCACGCCTATCTAGCGCAAGACGGCAGCCACGCCGTCGCGCCTCAATTGATCGGGAGAGTGTGATGGCGGATGAATGCAGACATGCGGCTGATATCAAGGACGTGACGCCGAGCGCGCTCGGCTGCGAGGAATGCCTGAAGAGCGGTTCGCAATGGGTGCATCTGCGGCTATGCCGCACCTGCGGCCATGTCGGCTGCTGCGACGACTCGCCCAACCGTCACGCCACCAAGCATTTTCACGCCACCCGCCATCCGATCATCGAGGGCTATGATCCACCGGAAGGCTGGGGTTGGTGCTACATAGACGAGGCCTTTCTCGACCTCGGCGACCGCACGACGCCCCAGAACGGTCCGATCCCGCGATTCTATTGAGCCAGCGCCGGGCGAAGAGGGGCTAGAGCCCCAAAGAGAAAAGCCCGGTTCTCCCGGGCTTTTGCCTGACCGTCAGGGGACCGGATTTCGCGCTCAGTCTCGCTTTGGCGATGCAGACGCGGGCTCCTTGTTGTCCACGCTGTTCTCGTTCACCTGGAAGGCTATTCCTTCAACCTTCTTTTTCTTCAGGTCGTCATCGGTCTGCGGTTGCGGCGGGCGCTTGGGATCTTGCGCGGTGTTCTCATTCACGTCGAGGGCTCTCGTCATCATGTCCTCCATCGCTGGAAACACAATGTTCGACGCAGCATAGCGTTCCCAGCCAAAGACGGCGCTCTCGCCGAGAGGGCAACAGCCAGCGGCCGCCTTATCGCACGGAGCCGGTGACGGTCGGATCGATCGTGCTGGGAACGGATTTGCGTTCGTTGCCGGCAAGCGCGGCTATGATCAGCAGGCTGGCCACAACCGGCACGAACAGGATGGCAACGCGGGCTTGCACGTAAAAGATGGCGCGCCATTCGTTGCGCTTGTCGGGGCTGTTGCTCATCATACTCACTTTGTCAGACCCCCCGGGCGTGACATAGCCGGGAACGGTTAAGCAACTCCTTCCGACTTTGTTAACCCGGCGGAATTGAGGCGAAGTTCCTGGTCGTGATCCCCGGCTTCAGCTCAGCCCGAGGCGTCTGGCGCCTTGCCGGAACAGTGCCGCAGCATCCGGCTCGAAGCGAAAGGTGCCGATGAAATCGTCGCTTGAATAGTTCGGCAAGGTCTTGCGGATGGCGGCGGCAAAGCCCTGCGCCTCGTCGAGCCGGCCCGCCAGCGCCAGGCAGTGCGCGGCGATCGCCAGGATGATGGCGTGGGCGTTGGGTCGTGCCGCTGCCTTCAGCGCCCATTCGGCCGCCTCCTCGAACTGGCCGAGCCGGACATGCGCCATCGCCCGCGCCCCCAGCATGCCGAACAGCAGCGGGTCGAACGGGCTGAGATGGCGCGAATGGTCGGACGAGCCGATCGCCGCCTGCGGGTCGCCCGACTGCGAGTGGACGAAGGACAGCGCGTAATGGCCAAGGGCGAAGTTTGGGCTGAGGTCCACCGCCCGTTCCAATTCGAGCAGCGAACCGTCCTGTTCGCCGCGCAGCCACAGCGCCCGGCCCATCGCCCAATGCGCGGCCGGATTGTGGTCGTCGACCAACAGGCTGTGGCCGGCGCTCTCGAAGGCCAGCGCGCTTTCCCTGTCGCGGTCGCCCCAGCGCTGGAAGGCGTTCTGCCAATGCGTGAAGGACAGGCCGGCATAGGCGCGGGCAAAGGTCGGATCGAGCCGCAGGGCCATGTCGAAGAAATGCCGCGCCTGCTCGTTTTCGACCTGGGTGAAGCGGTACATGTGCCAGAGGCCGCGATGATAGGCCTCCCAGGCGTTGAGCGAATTGGGCGCCTTGAGCATGGCGCGGTTGCGCTCGACCGTTTCGATCTCGGCCGAGATCGACGAGACGATGCTGTTGCCGATATCGTCGAGCAAGCCGAAGATGTCGTCGGACCGGCGCTCGAACGTCTCGGCCCAGACGATCCTGGCGGTGCGCACCTCGATGAGTTCGACGCTGACGATGAGGCGGCCGGGCGGGCTGCGCACCGTGCCGGTGGCGACATAGTCGACATTCAGCCGGCGGCCGGCATCCTCGGGTGCGATGTTCTTCTCGGCCAGCGCAAACACCGATCCGCGCGCGATGACGAAGAAATCCCTGAGCTTCGC
Organism: Mesorhizobium sp. P5_C1; assembly: GCF_054049815.1. Classification (NCBI taxonomy): domain Bacteria; kingdom Pseudomonadati; phylum Pseudomonadota; class Alphaproteobacteria; order Hyphomicrobiales; family Phyllobacteriaceae; genus Mesorhizobium; species Mesorhizobium sp. P5_C1. Next base: position 28,250 of record NZ_JBFULQ010000007.1, read on the forward strand.
CAGGCGTGTGATGATGTCGTGGGTAAAACCGTCGGCAAGCCCGCCGCGCGCGCCACCGGTTTCCTCGACAAACGGCATGACGGCCAGCGACGCGTGGCTCGGCTCGACCGGCCCGGTATGGCCGGGTGCGGCGACCAATTGCGATACCGCGGACAGGCCGGCCGGCAGCTGCAAGACGGCTGGCCGTTGCTCACGCATCGCCCGCCAGGCGGCATTGACCGGTCCGAAATCGATCGCCTCCGACTGAAATAACTGTTCTGCGGCCGCCAGATGCTGCTCGGCCGCGCCGATCTCACCGCGTTCCGCCAGATTGGCCAGCAACGCCAGATGCGCGCGCGTGTCGAACGGCGCCAGCTCGACCCATTTGTCGAGATGCGCCGACACATCCGGTGTGTCAGCCTGATGGTTTGCGACAAGATGCTCCAGCACGGCGACTTGGCATGAGTGAAAACGGCGGCGTTGGGCGACCAGCCAACTGTTGAAATGCGGGCTGCGTTCGAGCTCCAGCCCGTCGAGGAAATCGCCGGCAAACAGTTTGGCCAGCGCCCCTAGCCGCTCCGCGTCGAGGGTGCCGATCCCTTGCTCCGCAGCGTGGCTGACCTCCAGCGCATCGACCAGGCAATCGCTGAGGTCAAGCGCGACCGTGTCGCCTTGCGTGGAGACACGGCGCCTGTCCGGCTCGTCGAGCGCGCCGCGCAGTTTGCTGAGGCACCAGCGCAGCTCGCCGCGGGGGTCGTTGGGCACGTCCCACAACAGCTCGCACAGGCGACTGCGGCCGACGGCGTGCGGCGCCAGCGCCAGATAGGCAAACAACGCGCGCAACTTGCGTGAGGCCGGCAGCGCCACCGCAACGCCGTTGCGGGAGATCGTCAGCGTTCCAAGCAGGCGCACAGACAGGCCGGTCGCTTGGCCGTCCAGTCTCGTTCGAGTGGATTCCACGTGCGTTTCCACGCCTGCTCCCACGCTGGCCTGTCGGCCCTTGCTGTATCACCGAAACCGACAAAGCGCATCCGGCGGCGTATTTCCGTGCCGGATGCCGCCATTGCCGCAATGCCGGCATGTCTGTCCTAGCGCGGCCAGGTCTCGAAACCTCGCCGCCCAACCCGCCGGTTTGTAACCGGCTTGTGATGGCAAACGATCGAGGAGATAAAAAGATGTTGCAGCAGCAGAAAATCAGGACCACCGCCGGGCGCGGACACCTGTTCGACAGCATTCTCGACACCGTCGGCGACACGCCGGCGGTGCGTATCAACAATCTCGGACCGGCCCACGCAACGATCTATGTGAAGGCAGAATTCTTCAACCCGGGCGCCTCGGTGAAGGACCGCCTGGCGCTCAACATCATCGAGGCGGGCGAGCGCAGCGGCGCGCTGAAGCCGGGCCAGACGGTGGTCGAGGCGACCAGTGGCAACACCGGCATCGGGCTGGCCATGGTCTGCGCGCAGAAGGGCTATCCGCTGGTCGTCACCATGGCCGACAGCTTTTCCGTCGAGCGCCGCAAACTGATGCGCATGCTGGGCGCCAAGGTGGTGCTGACGCCGCGCGCCGAGAAGGGCTTTGGCATGTACAAGAAGGCGGTGGAACTGGCTGAGGCCAATGGCTGGTTCCTCGCCCGCCAGTTCGAGACGGCGGCCAATGCCGCCATCCACGAGGCGACCACGGCGCGCGAGATCATCAATGATTTTGCCGGTTCGCGGCTCGACGGCTTCGTCACCGGCTATGGCACCGGCGGCACGGTCGTCGGCGTGGCACGCGTGCTGCGGCGGGAACGGCCGGAGACACGCATCGTGCTCTCTGAGCCGGCCAACGCGCAGCTCATCGGTAGCGGCAAGGCACAGCAGCGCGCTGCTGACGGCGCTCCCGCCGCCACCCACCCGGCCTTCGAGCCACACCCGATCCAGGGCTGGACGCCGGACTTCATCCCCAATGTGCTGCAGGAAGCGATCGACGCCAGCCTCTATGACGAGGTGATGCCGGTTGCCGGGCCCGAGGGCATCAAATGGGCCAAGGCGCTGGCGCGCCAGGAAGGCATCTTCACCGGCATTTCCGGCGGCGCCACCTTCGCGGTGGCGCGGCAGGTCGCCGAACGGGCGCCGGCCGGCGCGGTGATCCTGTGCATGCTGCCCGACACTGGCGAACGCTACATGTCGACGCCGCTGTTCGACGGAATCGAGGCCGAGATGGATGCCGACGAGATCGCCCTGTCGCGCTCGACGCCCGGCTGCCAGTTCCCGGCGGCTTGACGGAGACCCATCATGGACATGGTGCAGGAAACCCTTGGCATGACCGAGGAAACGCTTGATCCTCAGGACTGGGCCGATGTGCAGGCCCTGTCGCACCGGGTCATCGACGATGCGGTCGATTATCTGCGCGACGTGCGCGACCGCCCCGTCTGGCGGGAGATGCCGGCGGATGTGAGAGATGTCTTCGCGGCACCCCTGCCGCGATCGCCGGCGCCACTCGCCGCTGTCTATGACGAGGTCTCCCGGACTGTGATGTCCTATCCAATGGGCAACATCCATCCGCGCTTCTGGTCCTGGTACATGGGGTCGAGCAATTTTGCTGGCGCGCTCGGCGATTTTTTGGCGGCAATCCAGGGTTCCAATCTCGGCGGCGGCAACCACGCCGCCGGGCTGATGGACAGCCAGGTGGTCAACTGGTGCAAGCAGATCCTGGGTTTTCCGGCTTCCGCCGGCGGCACGCTGGTCAGCGGCGGCTCGATGGCCAACATCATCGGGCTGACCGTGGCGCGCAACGTCAAGGCCGGCATAGACGTGCGCGAGCATGGCGTTGCCGCCATCGAGAAGCCGTTGCGCTTCTATGGCTCGGACCAGATCCACTCCTGCCACCGCAAGGCGATGGAAGCGCTCGGCCTCGGCAACCGGGCGCTGCGCCGCATCCCGACCGATGCCGGCCTGCGCATCGATATCGCTGCCTTGCGCGCAGCGATCGCCGAGGACCGCGCGGCCGGATTCAAGCCGGCCTGCGTCATCGGCACGGCCGGCACGGTCAACACCGGGGCGATCGATGATCTGCGGGCGCTAGCCAAACTGGCGCATGAGGAAGACCTCTGGTTCCATGTCGACGGCTGCATCGGCGCGCTGATCGCCATTGCACCCGAAAATGCCCATCGCGTCGCCGGCATCGAATGGGCCGATTCGGTCGCGCTCGATCCGCACAAATGGCTGCACGCGCCATTCGAGGTCGGCTGCGCCCTGGTCAGGGACGCCGTCGCACATCGCAAGACCTTCGCGGTGACGCCGGAATACCTGGAATCGACCCCGCGCGGTCTTGCCTCCGGCGAATGGCTGCACGACTACGGCCTGCAGACGTCGCGCGGCTTTCGCGCGCTCAAGGTGTGGATGGCGCTGAAGGAGCATGGCGCCGACAAGTTCGGACGCCTGATCGACCAGAACATTGCGCAGGCGCGTTACCTCGCCGGGCTGATCGAGGCCGAGCCGGAACTGGAGCTGGCAGCACTGCCGACCATCAACATCGTTTGCTTCCGCTATCAGCCGGGCCTCGCCGGCGAGGCGCCGAAGGCGCTCAACACCGAAATCATGCTGCGGCTGCAGGAAGAGGGCATTGCAGCACTCTCCGACACCACCGTACATGGCCAGCACTGGCTGCGGGTGGCGATCACCAACCACCGCACCCGGCGCGAGGATCTCGACCTTCTGGTGCGTCAAGTGACGAGGCTGGGGCGGCAGATCGCGGCGGAGCACCCTGCGTCTTTCTAGTTCCCGGCAGGCATGCGATTCTGGCGCCATGATTCGGGAGATCGAGACCGTGACGCTGTTTCGCATGGCTGCATTTGCTGCCTTGGTCTTCACCACGTCGTCCGAGGCAGCCGAGATGGCCTTCTTCGTCAAGAACCTGCGCAAGGAAGCGGTTGCGGTCGAGCTGTTCAGCCGCGACCGCGAAACGGTCTGGCCGGGCAGCGATCAGGTATTCCTGATCGACCCCGCCTCGCAGAAATCGGTGCCGCTCTCCTGCAATCAGGGCGAACACATCTGCTACGGCGCCTGGGTTAACGGCAACGACAGCATCTCCGCCGGCGTCGGTCCGGACAACGACCAGCCCTGCGACACCTGCTGCTTCATCTGCGTGGAACACACGACCGAGACGATCGATCTGGTACCTTAGTTCCGATATCCCCAAAATCAGTCCGGAATTGTTGCAATCGTCCCTTTAGCGGCCACGCACGGCGTGCCATGGTCGCCCCGCGGCCGGGTAGGCCGTGTCTTTCCAGGGGGTTACCATGTTTCATGCCTACGCGCGCCGCACGCTGGCCGCGCTGTCTCTCGTCATGCTGGTCGTGCCGTCGGCACATGCCGGCGACGTTACCTTTGCCATCAAGAACAGCCATCCCAATGCCATGCGCCTCGAGCTTTACAGCCAGGACCGCGACTATGTC
>NZ_JBFULQ010000008.1:0-31982 GCF_054049815.1 Mesorhizobium sp. P5_C1
CATCCGACCTCCGCCTTCATCTATGCAACGGTTCTGGAAGGCTCCATCCGCAGCCAGGTCAATGACGGCCCGGTCAAGGTCTACAAGGCCGGCGAGAGCTTTTCGGAATTGCCGGGCGATCGCCACAGTGTGAGCGAGAACGGCAGCAAGACCAAGCCCGCAAAACTACTGGYAGTCTTCGTGGTCGACACCAACCAGAAGGAACTGACCTATCCTGTCAAGAAGTAGGCCGACCAGGCAAGTAGGCCGGGCGCCCATCCTTGCGTCCGGCCGTGCCGGTAGGCTGAAATCATGCCGGCGAGTCAATGTCGGGTGATCACCGCCCAGTGCTCTCCACGCTCCCGTGGCCGGCATTTTCGCGTGGCATCCTCAGGGTGCCCGATGGCCCGCCTGTTGTCTGTAAGAAGGACTAGCCATCCGTCACGATCTGCCATTTCCATTCATCCGGCGCGCTCCAGCACCCATTCAAAGCTGCTCTTCCAGAGTTCGGCTGGAATCTCCTGCGCCAGGGCCTCGGTGAGATCGGAAAGCTTGACGCTGCGCAATTTTGCCCGCCAGGCCTCGTCGGCTTCCCACATGATGCGCGACACCGCGCAAGGGCTGCTTTCGCAATAGTCCTGCGGACGGCATGGGTTGTTTGCGCGGATGTTGTTGCACACGAACGTCGGCGTCTTGCCCTCGACCGCTTCGACAATATCCAGGAAGGTCAGTTCAGCCGGTGTCCGCGCCAATCGATATCCACCTGACGGACCCAGCGTCGTATGGACCAGCCCCGCCTGCGACAGGCTTTGCAGGGCCTTGGAGAGATACTCCTTGGGAAGGCCGTGGAACTCGGCAAGCGCTTTTGTCGAGAGATAGCGCCCGGCAGGCAGGCCTGCGAGAATGGCGCAGCAGTGCAGCGCCCATTCGACTTGGCTTTTCAGGATCATCGATGAATTCCGGGGTCGATACTGACCGAGCTTTATTAAGGATACAAAATATCCCTATTCTCCTGCGGTGTAAACAGACGGGTTCCCGGTCCCGCTTGAGTGGGGTTTCAGCATCGTCCGCAGGGCAAGAGGTAAGCCGTTCAGGCCCCGGAATGCGGGTCAATGCTGTAGGGATGGACCGGATAGCCGGGACCGATGGCGTCGCGCACGCGGCCAATCCACCCCATGACCGCCGGATAGTCCGCCAGCGAGAAGCCGCAATCCTCGGCGCGATGGCTGTAGGCATAGACAGCGATATCGGCGATCGTGAAGTCGTTTCCGACGAGAAACGGGGTGTCGCCAAGGCTGCGGTTCATGGCGGCGAGGGTGCGGGCTCCGGCTTCGCGCTTGCCTGCAACCATGCCCTGGTTGCGCTCGAGGCGTCCGGTCAAGGTCCAGAAGCGCAGCGAGCCGATGACCGGTTCGACATTGTACTGTTCGAAGAACAGCCACTGCATGACTTTGGCGCGCTGATAGCGGTCCGCCGGCAGAAGGGGCGTCCCTTCGGCGAGGTAAGTCAGGATCGAATTGGATTCGGCGATGGCACTGCTGTCTTCGAGCTGGAGCACCGGTACGGCACCGGCAGGATTGAGTTCAAGGAAGGCGTCGGTGTGGCTCTCGCCCTCGAAAATCGAGACCTTGCGACTGTCATAGGGGATATTGAGCAGCCCGAGCAGAACCCGGACCTTCCAGCCATTCTGCGATGGCAGATAATCATGAAGCGTGAGCATGGCTGGTCCTCGTGATGGATCAACCATCGCATGGCGTGCCGCCCGGCCACCACCCGATTCCTGCACGCCATCGCATGAAGACTGCGATCCCGGCCACCTAATAAATCACTTCTGCTCGTGCCATCTTTCTCCCGAAGCAATCGACATCCCAGGAGCAGCACATGAACACGCAATCCAGCAAGGTCGCGCTGGTTACCGGCGCCAATCGCGGCATCGGGCTCGAGACCGGGCGCCAGTTGGCGAAGCTCGGCTTCACCGTTCTGCTCGGCGTGCGCGACCTCGCCAGAGGCGAAGCGGCGGCACGAGGCCTCGATGGCCATGTCGAGGCCATCGCGTTCGACGTCGCGGCGCCCGACGCTGCGGCATTGGCGGCGGCGGATGTCGAGCGCCAGTTCGGCCGTCTCGACGTGCTGATCAACAACGCCGCGATCCACTACGACGCCGGTTCGCGGGCCTTGCTGCCGGACTGGACGGTGATCCGCGAGGCGTTCGAGACCAATGTCTTCGGTGCCTGGCGGGCTGCGTCCGCCTTCGCGCCGCTGCTCAAGGCCGGTGGCCATGGCAGGCTGGTTAACGTTTCTTCCGAGGGTGGTTCGCTGGCCTCGATGGGGGCGGGGGCGCCGGCCTATTCGACATCGAAGGCGACGCTCAACGCGCTGACCTGCGTGCTGGCGGCTGAACTGCGCGGCGCCGGCGTCCTGGTCAACGCCGTCTGCCCGGGCTGGGTCGCCACCGACATGGGCGGGCCGGGCGGGCGCCCCGTTGCGCAAGGAGCAGCGGGCATCGTCTGGGCGGCGACCTTGCCGGACGAAGGGCCGACCGGCGGTTTCTTTCGCGACGGCAAAAGGCTGCCGTGGTGACGGATGGTACCCTGACCAGGCGAGATGGTGGTCTGTACGAACGCGGGAATGATCGGCCGGCTCCAATCGATGTGTCGCGCAAAGCACTTCAACATCTGAATCGTTGAATTGCGCTAACATCTTGGTTTCACACAATTGCAGCGAAAGACGGTTCCGCACTTTTGCCGAAACTGCACGCAAGAAAAAGCCGCCCTCGCTTTTGCGAGTGGCGGCCTCTCCTGGGAGGAAGCCAGAAAGAAAGCGCTATCAATAAGCCTTGCAGTGCTTGTTGCCGGTGTGCTTGTGGCTGTGCTTCCTGAGATATGATCTCACTCAGCCTCATCGTCCGGCGTCACCCCAAGCAGCTCCAGAGCGTTGGCCAGCGTCCTGATGCCTTGCGCCTGCTTGCGCTCGGCACAGAAGCGGATGGCTGTCTTCTGCAGTGTCGTTGCCTCGGCGACCTCGGCTGTCTCGGCTTTGGTCTGGATGACTTCGTCGAGTTGATGACTGAGCCGGTCGCAGTGCTCGCTGCGGGTGATGGCGGCTTTTGCTTCCGACGGTCCGATCGCGGTGACGGCAAGCGACATGCCGAGCAGGGCACCCGTCCATCCGTTAGAACCTCGTTGCATTGCCGGTAACATCCGTTGGCGTTGTGCCGCGACCATTCCGGCTGCAGCGGGGATGCTTATGCCAGCCAATCTTTTCGCCAGTTTTTCCGAACTGTTGAATCTTGTTTCTGGATTGTGTCCGGGGACGGTCTTGGCTTCTCCCACAAGAAGGAGGGAAGTGTTGCCGCTGCGGCGCTTGTGCCTCTTCCTCTGGCGCCCGCCATCGCGTATGGCCCCGGGGAAAATCCTTCCAAGTTCCAAGCCCCCGGAAATCGCATGATCAGACTGGAAAGCATCAGCAAGCAGAATGGCCGTCAGCTTGTCTTCATCGAAGCGTCGGCGGCGCTGCAGAAGGGCGAGAAGGTCGGCCTCGTCGGCCCCAACGGCGCCGGCAAGACGACGCTGTTTCGCATGATCACCGGGCGGGAACAGCCCGACGAAGGCCAGGTGCAGGTCGATCGTGGCGTCACCATCGGTTATTTCAGCCAGGATGTCGGCGACATGGAAGGCCACAGCGCGGTGGCCGAAGTGATGAACGGCGCCGGGCCGGTGAGCGACGTGGCGGCCGAGATGGCCGCACTCGAGGCCGCCATGGCCGACCCCGACCAGGCCGACCAGATGGACGACATCATCGCCAGATATGGCGAGGCGCAGCACCGTTTCGAGGAGCTCGATGGCTATGCGCTCGACGGCCGCGCGCGCGAGGTGCTCGATGGCCTGGGTTTCAGCCAGGAGATGATGGACGGCGATGTCGGCAAACTCTCCGGCGGCTGGAAGATGCGCGTGGCTCTGGCCCGCATTCTTCTGATGCGGCCCGACGCCATGCTGCTCGACGAGCCGAGCAACCATCTCGACCTCGAAAGCCTGATCTGGCTGGAATCCTTCCTGAAGAACTATGATGGCGCATTGCTGATGACCTCGCACGACCGCGAGTTCATGAACCGCATCGTCAACAAGGTGGTCGAGATCGACGCCGGTTCATTGACAGCCTATTCCGGCAATTACGAATTCTACCAGCAGCAGCGGGCGATCGCCGACAAACAGCAGCAGGCGCAGTTCGAGCGCCAGCAGGCGATGCTGGCCAAGGAGATTGCCTTCATCGAGCGCTTCARGGCGCGCGCCTCGCACGCCGCCCAGGTGCAGAGCCGGGTGAAGAAGCTGGACAAGATCGACCGCGTCGAGCCGCCCAAGCGCCGCCAGACTGTGTCGTTCGACTTCCAGCCGGCGCCGCGCTGTGGCGAGGATGTCGTGACGCTGAAGAGCGTCCATAAGGGTTATGGCAGCCGCAGCGTCTATGAGGGGCTCGATTTCCAGGTCCGCCGCCGCGAGCGCTGGTGCATCATGGGCGTCAACGGCGCCGGCAAGTCGACGCTGTTGAAGCTGGTCGCCGGTGCGTCCGAGCCCGACGCCGGCACCGTGGCGCGCGGCCCAAGCGTCAAGATGGGCTATTTCGCCCAACACGCCATGGAATTGCTGGAAGGCGAGCGCACCGTGTTCCAGACGCTCGAGGACGCGTTCCCGCAGGCCGGCCAGGCGCCGCTCAGGGCACTCGCTGGCTGCTTCGGCTTTTCCGGCGACGAAATCGAGAAGAAATGCCGGGTGCTGTCAGGCGGCGAGAAGGCGCGGCTGGTGATGGCGCTGATGCTGTTCGACCCACCCAACCTGCTGGTGCTCGACGAGCCGACCAACCATCTCGACATCGCCACCAAGGAGATGCTGATCACGGCGCTTTCGCAGTATGAAGGCACCATGCTCTTCGTGTCGCACGACCGGCATTTCCTGGCGGCGCTTTCCAACCGCGTGCTGGAACTGACGCCAGAAGGCATCCACACTTATGGCGGTGGCTATACCGAATATGTCGAGCGGACGGGGCAGGAAGCGCCGGGGCTCAGGAGCTAAGGGCGCCGAGCCACTACCCCGCGGCCAGCCATTTGCGCGACTGGGCAAAGGTCTTGAAGGCCTTCGCCTCCATCGGGCGGCCAAGAAAGTAGCCTTGCAGGATATCGCAGCCAAGCTCCTTCAGGATGCGCGCGTGCTCCATCGTCTCGACGCCCTCGGCAACCACTTCGATGCCGAGCGATTTGCCGATCTCGATGATCGACGACACCAGCTGCCGCTGGGCCATTGAGCCAGTGATGGGCGTGACCAGTTGGCGGTCGATCTTGAGGCGACGCGGCCGCAACTTGAGCAGCGAAACGATCGAGGCATAGCCGGTGCCAAAATCGTCGATCTCGATGTCGATGCCGAGCTCCTTGATGTGCTCGATGTTCCAGGTGACGAGATCGTCGTTCTCGTCGAGGAAGATGGACTCCACCAGCTCGAACGACACGGTTCCTTCCTTGATGGCGAGCTCGCGCAAACCCTTGATCAAGTCCTTGTCCTCCAGGCGCCTGGCCGAGACGTTGACCGAGACACGCGGGATGTTGAGGTGGCTGCGCGACCAGCGCTCGAAATTCTCCAGCGCATCCTTGAGGACGATGCGGTCGATCAGCGCCACGACATTGAGCTCTTCGGCCACCTTGAGATAGGCGTCGGGGGCCAGGATGCCACGCCGCGGGTGCTTCCAGCGCGACAACGCTTCGACGCCGACGATCTCGAGCGTCCTGGCGTCGAACTGCGGCTGGTAGTAGGCGACGAATTCATCCCGCTCCAGCCCGCCCAGGATCTCGTCGGCGACCTGCTTGGTCCGCACGATCTCGCTCTGCAGTTCCTCGTTGAAGAACTCGTAGCGGTTGCGGCCACGGCCTTTCGCCCGGTAAAGCGCGAGATCGGCGTTGACGAGCAACTGCTTTGCGTCGACGCCGCTGTTGGCGGCAATGCCGATGCTGACCCCGAACCGGCACTGATGGCCCCGGTAATAGACAGGCTGGCGCATCTCCTCGATGATCCGGTCGGCGAGTGCCGAGAGTTCGTCGTCGTCACGCCCATGGCTCACCACGACGAACTCGTCGCCGCCGATGCGCGCAACGAAATCCGCGGAGCCGGCATTGGCCTTGATGACCTTCGAGGCATGGATAAGCATCGCGTCGCCCGCTGCGTGCCCGAGCGTGTCATTGATCTGCTTGAAGCGGTCGAGGTCGAGATGCAGCAGCGCCATGCGGTCGTGTTGGCCGGTTTCGGCCAGCATCTCGTCGAGATAGCGGCGGTTGGGCAGGCCGGTCAGTGAATCGTGCAGCGCCACATGCTCGATATGCGCCTTGGCGAGCTTCAGCTCGGCGTTCTTCGATTCCGACAGCTGGCGCTCGCGAATGAGGTTCTCATTGAGCAGGACGTCGCTGGTCACGTCCCATTCGGCGCCGATCAGCTTGGGCGTGCCGCCGATGTCCTGGAAGAAGCTGGCGCGCGTGCGCACATGACGGACGGCGCCGTCGGGGCGCAGGAGCCGGTATTGCGAGAAGTAGGGGCCTTTTGTCGTCGCGGCCGAATCGAAGTCCTGCTTTGCCCGCTCGATGTCCTCTGGGTGGATCGCCAGCGCCCAGTCGTTATAGCCGCGTGGCTTGCCGTCGGCCGGCTTGCCATAGATTTCGTTGACGCGTTCGTCCCACAGCAGTTCGTTGGTGGCGAGGTCGTGCTCCCAAACGCCGATGCCCGAGGCGTCCAGCGCCAGCTCCAGGCGACCGGACAGGCGCCTCAACTCGGCGTCGTTCCTTTGCCTTTCGCCAAACAGCCGCCCGGCCACGAGAATCGGCAGCACCACCAGCGCGCCGGCAAATGCCATGAGCGCCCGCAAGGTCCATTGATTTTTCGGAGCCGCTGGCCAGCCGTCCTTGGGGATGGCCGAAATCTGCCAGGAACCCGAAGGCAACTGCACATCGGCCGATACGGGCTTGCCGGCGACGACAGTGCCGTTGCCGAAGAAACGTTCGCCCCCGCCGCCCAGCGCATCCTTGCCGGTCAGCGCGACATCGATGTCGAGATCGGGGTCGGCCAGTCCGCTTGCCGCGTAGAGCCGGTCGACATCGACGACTGCCGAGACGATGCCCCAGAAGCGGTCGCCGCCTCCCGCCGTCGGCACGAAGACCGGGATGCGACCGATGAAGCCGCGCCCGCCTTGCGCCAGTTTGACCGGTCCGGCAAATACCAGCACGCGCTGGTCGCGCGCCCGAAGCGCTGCCAGGCGTTGCTCCTCGTTCTTGCGGTAGTCGAGCCCGATTGCCTTCTCGTTGCCTTCCATCGGGTACATCAGCGAGATGACCAGGTCGGGCGCGCCGGCGATGTTGTGCAATTGCGATTTCTGCTCGAACAGATTGCCTGCGAGCGACGCAAATCTCTGCTGGCCCATGTAGGGCTCTGTAACGATGGCCGAGACGAGCCCCTGAACAAGCTGGAGATTGCCGTTTATGTTGCCTTCGAGCTTGGCGCGGATGACGTTGACCTTGGCCAGCACATCGGCGCGCGCCAGTTGGTCGGAGACCTTCCTGTTCTGCTGGTCGGCAACGACGGCGCAGACCATGAGCACAACAAAGGCTATTGCCGCCGGCAAGTTGGCGGAAGAAAAAATGGCCTGTCTCAAGCGGCCGAGACTGTATCGCGTTGTGGCCAATTCGACCCGGGTACCTTTCCTGGACAATAGCTCGTCGATCGATCCTAGTAGCAAACGCTTAAATTTAACCTTCCAGGCCAGCCTGAAGTTTCAACATCGTGCCAATGCCGGCATTTTAGCTCGCAGGCTGAACCAATGCATAGCGGGCTGGCGCCGTTTGGACTTCTTCACGGTCGATGCCGGCCGCTAAAGGTTCGCAACTGCGAAGATGCGCGATGCCCAGTCGAGGAAGACGCGAAGCCGCGGCGAGAGCTGCCTGTTCTGCGGGTAAAGCGCCGACAGCGGCGTCGGCGAGGGCGGGTAGTCGGCCAGCACCTCGACGAGCGTTCCATCGGCAAGGTCCTTCTCGAAGCGATAGCGCGGTGCCTGGATGAGGCCGAGCCCAAGCCGTGCCAGATCGGCGGCGGTGTCGGAATTGTTGGCGGCGACGCGGCCCGGCAACCGGACCTCGCGGGCCTTGCCGGCGACGGTGAATTCGAAGGGCAGGGTCTCGCCGGTGCGCGACGAGACGAAGCCCACGGCCTGGTGACCGTCCAACGCATCGGGGGAGATCGGCATGCCGTTGCGTTCGAGATAGGCGGGACTGGCGCAGGTGATCTCGCGGATCATCGCCAGGCGCCGCATGATCATGCCGCTGTCGGGCGGCTCGCCGACGCGTATCACACAGTCGACGCCCTCGCGCACGAGATCGACCAGCCTGTCGCTCTGGCCGATCTGCAGATCGATGCGGGAATAGCGGGCGAGAAACTCGGGCAGGCGCGGCAACAGGAATGTGCGGGTGAGCAGCGTGCTGGCGTCGATGCGCAGCAGCCCGTAGGGCTCGGCATTGCGGAAGGCGGCCTCGGCATCCTCGATCTCGGCGAGGATGGACAGGCAGCGCCGGTAATAGGCTTCGCCGTCTTGCGTGGCGTTCACCTGCCGCGTCGTTCGCTCCAGCAGGCGCGCGCCGAGATGCTCTTCGAGCCGCCGGATCGCTTCCGTCGCGGTTGAGCGCGGCAGGCCGAGATCTGCCGCGGCGGCGGTGAAGCTGCGCCGCTCCAGGACGCGAACGAAGAGCCGCATGGTGTCCAGACGATCCATGGTCTTTGTTCGCAGTTTCCGAATAGTCATGTCAATAGGCGGCTGATTATCCGGAGGATGGCTTGGCCTATATCCGTGTCACCAACAACGCGGAGACCTTCCATGACAAATCAGCAGACAGACACGGGCACTCAAACCAGAGCGGCGATTGTGACCGGCGCCTCCAAGGGCATCGGTGCCGCCATCGCGCGGCGGCTCGCCGGCGACGGTGTCGCTGTCGTCGTCAACTACGCACGGGGACGCGCTGAGGCCGAACAGCTTGTCCGGGCGATCGAAGCCGGCGGCGGCAAGGCGATCGCCGTGCAGGCCGATATCGCCGATCCGGCCGGCCTCACCAGGCTGTTCGATGCCGGCGAGAAGGCGTTCGGCGGCATCGACATTCTCGTCAACAATGCCGGCATCATGAAGACGTCGCCGATCGCCGAGACCGATGACGCTTCTTTCGACATGCAGATCGCGATCAATCTCGGCGGTGTGTTCCGCGGCATGCGGGAAGGTGCGCGCCGACTTCGCGACGGCGGTCGTATCATCAACTTCTCAAGCAGCGTCGTCGGCCTCTACCAGCCGGGTTACGGCGTCTACGCCGCCACCAAGGCGGGCGTCGAGGCGATGACCCACATCCTGGCCAAGGAGCTTGGCGCGCGCCGCGTCACCGTCAACGCGGTGGCGCCCGGACCGATCGAGACCGCCCTGTTCACGGACGGCAAGAGCCAGGCGCAAATCGAGGCCATCGGCAAAATGATCCCGCTCGGCCGGCTCGGCCAGCCCGACGACATTGCCGGGCTCGTGTCGTTCCTGGCCGGGCCGGATAGCGGTTGGGTCAACGGGCAAATCATCCGCGCCAATGGCGGCGTGGTCTGAGGAGACAATCATGCAACAGACAATTTTGATCACAGGCGCTTCCAGCGGCTTCGGCGCGATGACGGCGCGGGCGCTCGCAAGCGCGGGCCACACGGTCTATGCATCGATGCGCGACCCGGCGGCGCGCGGCGGTGCGGCGGCCGCCGAGATGGAAGAATTCGCTCGCGACGAGGGCGTGGCGCTCAAACCCATCGCGCTCGATGTGACCTCGGACGCCTCGGCCGAGGCGGCCGTGCGCCTGATCCTCAGCGAGACCGGCCGGCTCGACGTGCTGATCCACAATGCCGGGCACATGGGGTTTGGACCGACCGAGGCTTTCGCGCCCGAACAGCTGGCGCAGCTCTATGACGTCAACGTCGTCGGCACACAGCGCGTCAACAGGGCGGCCTTGCCGCTTATGCGCTCTCTTGGCAGGGGCCAGATGATCTGGGTTGGCTCGAGCAGCACGCGCGGCGGCACGCCGCCCTTCCTTGCGGCCTATTTCGCGGCCAAGGCCGGCATGGATGCACTGGCGCAGAGCTATGCGCTGGAACTCGCCCGCTTCGGCATCGAGACGACCATCGTCGTGCCGGGCGCCTTCACCAAGGGCACCGAGCATTTTCATCATGCGGCAGCGCCGGCGGATGCGGAGCGCGCCGCGCTCTACTGGTCCGGCCCCTACACCGGCGTCGATCAGCAGGTGCTGAAGGGGCTGGCCGCACTCGAGCCAGCGGATGCCGATCCGACTGATATCGCGGCGGCCATCGTCGACCTCGTGGCGATGCCGCACGGAAGGCGTCCGCTGCGCGTGCACGTCGACCCCGCGGACGATGGTGCGGCGGTCGTCAATGGCGTCGCCGATCGTGTCCGCGCGCAACTCATGGAACGGATCGGTCTTGCCGACCTGCTCCATCCGACTGCTTGAACCCAACCCTCAAAGACCAAGGAAAACGATCATGCCATTCGCCAACATCAAGATGCCGCAAGCGGCTCTCTCCAAGGCGCAGAAGGAAGACCTCATCCATCGAACCACGGCAATGTTCGTCGACTTTTTCGGCGAAGGCGTCCGGCCCTACACGATGGTGCTGGTGGAGGAGGTCGCCGACGGCGGCTATGGCCGTGCCGACGAAGTCTTCGTCGTGCCGGAGGCCTATCGCGCGAGGGAGTAGCGCCCGAACCGCGCCTTACCTTGGCCGGCGGGGCTGAGGAAGGCGCGGCGCCGACACGCCGGGAGGGCCTACTTGCCGGCCATGTGATCGGCAAGCTCCTGGGCCTGGGCGAGAAGCGCCGGGAAGACCGGCTCGCCCGGCAGGTGCTGGCCCACACAGGCGCGATAGTCGGCGTCACCTTTCTCCCAGGCGGCATTGGCGGCGTCATACGACTTTTGGTCCTTGAGGTCCGAGGCTTGGTAGGCCTCCTGGAACTTCTGGGCGGCGGCATCGGCCGAGGCCCACAAGGCGTCGCAGGCGGCGATCTTCGGAACAGGCGGTGCCGCAGGGGCCGAGGCGATCATGACGCTGTTGCCCTTGACGAGCGTGACGATGACCTGCTGGTCGGGGTTCGGTCCTATGTCCTGCGCCCAACCGCCGAGCCGCGCAAAGGCGATGTCGGCGCCTCCAGGCTTCTTCAGGGGAAAGTCGAGCGTCCCCGTGAACGCGGCGTCGCTGTTGATCGCCTGGGTATAGAAGGCATCGAGCTTCAGCGCCGCATCGATGCCGGTGGGCAGTCTGAAGCTCGTATCCATCTCGGCGGCTCTGGACTGGAGCCACCGCGCGAGAAGCCCCCGCGTCGTTGCCACCAGGCTCGGGTCGTCGTCGCCTTTGCTGTACCGCAACCCGTCCAGCATGCCGAACCCGATATCGGCATCGCTCAGGCTTTCGAGATTGATCGTGCCGGTTGCCGGAAAACCTGAAACCGCCAAGGGGCCGAGAAGGGCTGAAAGCCGCTTTTCCAGATCGGCCAGCGCTTTCGTCCCGGCGGCATCGAGCGTTTCCACGGGTTCGTTCGCGCTTTCCAGCGCTGCGATAGCGGAAATCGCCTTGTCGCGTGCGGCGATATAGTCGTCCTCCGGCGAGGCCGCGAAAGCGGCTCCGGTCATGAGTGCGAACACGATCATCCAGACCAACCGCATGACATAGCCCCCTTATGGCGATCGACAGATTGGGAGCCATCAAGCAGCTTTGCGGCTATTGCGCGGCAGTACCGTCGACGCCAAGCATTGTATGCGTCGGCCGGCCCTCCGCTGTCGCTCCGGGCGTTCGTTGTTCGGAAAGCCAAGCAATTGGCTTTCCGTCCGCTTTGCGGACCACACCTCACCCCTTCCGCTTCTCCACCTCCGCCTTCCTCAGCAAGAACCGCTGGATCTTGCCGCTCGGCGTCTTCGGCAATTCGGTGACGAAGTCGATTTCGCGCGGATAGGCGTGGGCCGAGAGCCGCTTGCGGACGTGCTGTGCCAGTTCCTCGGCCAGTTCCGGGCTGCCGCGAAACGAAGATGCCAGGATGACGAAGGCCTTGACGATCTCGGTGCGCTGCGGGTCGGGCACGCCGACAACCGCTGCCTCGTTGACCGCCGGGTGTTCAATGAGCGCGCTTTCGACGTCGAACGGGCCGATGCGATAGCCCGACGAGGTGATGACGTCGTCGGCGCGGCCGATGAAGCTGATCGAGCCGTCGGGCTCGAACTCGACCGTGTCGCCGCTGCGGTAGTAGCCGTCCGAAATCGCCGGTGTTTCCGCCTGGTGGTAGCCGTCGAACCAGCGCAGCGGCGAGTTGGCGATGTCGACGGCGAGGATGCCGGGCTGGTTGGGGCCGAGCTCCTGGCCGGCCTCGTCCAGCACGACGATGCGGTAGCCCGGCATGGCAAAGCCGGCCGAGCCCGGGCGCACCGGGTGCGACAGGCCGTGATGGTTGTTGACCAACATGCCGTTTTCGGTCTGGCCGTAATGGTCATGGATCGGCACGCCGAGATGGGCGTCGAACCAGCGGATGACTTCCGGGTTGAGCGGCTCGCCGGCACTGCTCACCACGCGCAGCCGGCCCTTGATGCGGGCGGCGGGCGCCGCGCCTTCGGCCAGCAGCAGGCGGAAGGCGGTCGGCGAACCGGCGAGGCTGGTGATGCCGAGGCGCTCGATGATGTCGTAGGTGCTGTTGGCGGTGAAGGCGCCCTCGTTGAAGGTGGTGGCGATGCCGAGCAGCAAGGGGCCGGTGATGGCGTAATACAGGCCGTAGGCCCAGCCGGGATCGGCGATGTTCCAGAAGACGTCGTCGGGCCGCAAACCGATCGCATCGCGCATATAGGTGCCGAAGGCCAGCAGCGCGCGCAGCGGCACCGGCACGCCCTTGGGCAGGCCTGTCGTGCCCGAGGTCGACATCATCATGAACAGGTCGTCGCCTTTGCGCATGACCAGCTCGCAGGACGTCGAGGCGGCGGCAAACGCGGCGCGGAAATCGATGTCGCCCGCCGGCAAGGTCTCGCCAGGGGCAAGGATGGTCGCCACGCGGGGGCAATCCTCCACCTCGTCCAGCTTGCCACGATTGGCGGTGTTGGTGACGACGAGTTTTGCGCCGCTGGTCTTCAGTCGGTGCTCGATGGCTTTCGGGCCGAAGGCCGTGAACAGAGGCTGGTAGACCGCGCCGATGCGCCAGGTGCCGAGGATAAGCGCGACCAGTTCGGGAATACGCGGCAGCATGCCGGCGACGACGTCACCGGGGCCGACGCCGGCCACCTTCAGCATATTGCCGACGCGCGCCGACATATCGCGAAGATCATCGAAGCTGAATTCCCGCAGCTCGCCTTTGGCGGAGACCGCGCGCAGCGCCAGCCGGTTTTGCCCGGCGTGGCGATCGCAGCATTCGACGCAGGCATTGATGCCGGTCGACGGGTCGCCATGAAGGCGCGCGACTTCATCCTCGATACGAAAGCGCTGAACGGCATCCGCGTAGCGCGGCAAGCCGGCCGAAGCTCCAACCATCGCAGCATCCCTCCGTGGTGGCGTCCTCGTGGACCATCGTCATTGCCGACAGGATAGCCAAGATCACACCCATGGTCGATGAGGTGATCGCCGCGAGGCTTGATGCAACGGGGCAGGGGCTCGCCTTCCCGCTTCGGGCGCCAGGATCGCGCCGAGGGGTATCCGGCCCCCGAGTGCTCTTCATCCTCTGGCCCTAGAGGCCGAACCAGCGCGAGCGGCGGCTCGATCCAAAAGTCTCCTTGTCAGCGCGCAGCGCCACCGAGGGCTCGTAGTAGGTGCCCGTTGGTGCTGGGCCTGAGAAGAAATCGACCTCGACCTTGCCGATGCGGCCGCCGCCGAACTCGATATAGCAGGTGCCGAAGCCGTCATAGAGCGCGCCGCTGCCGCTCTGGCGCAGTTTTGCGATGAGCCCGGTGGCAACGGCGCGCGCCGCACCCTCGGCGAACACGCCGGCCTTGGGCGTGCCGGTGTTGGCGCCGTCGCCTACGGCATAGACATTCTCGTATCTTGTTTCGAGCGTACGCGGATTGACCGGGATCCAGCCGTTCTCGGCCATGCCGCTTTCCAGCACCACTGGCGGCACGCGATGCTTGGGAACACCGAGGAAGAGATCGAACGGCATTTCCGTGCCGTCGTCGAGCACCGCCACATTGCGGGCATTGTCGACGGAGGCGACGCGCCTGCCGGGGACGAACTTGATGTCGCGTTCGGCAAAGGCCGCCAGCAGCGCTCGCGAGGTGTCGGGCGAGGGTGGTACCGGGCTGCCCAGCGGCAGCACCAGGGCGATCTCGCAGGCCTCGCGCACGCCCTGCCTGACCAGATAGTCGTGCAGCATCAGCACACATTCGCTGGGCGCCGGTGGGCACTTGTAGGGCGCCCCGCAGACGCCGACCATCGCCTTGCCTTTTCTGAAGGTAGGCAGCATGTCGCGCAGCCGCTCCGCTCCCGCCACGGTGTAGAACTCGTTGGTTCCCGAGAGCCCTGGCGTGCCGTCGAAATCATATTCGGCACCCAGCGCGACGACGAGGTGGTCGGCGTCGAACACGCCGTCATTGGTGGTCACCCGGCGCCTTTCGGGATCGATCGAGGTTATCGTGCGCTTCAGCATCCTGACGCCGGGCTTGGCGTAGCTTTTGTAGGGCAGGCGCACGGCCTGCGGCGTCTTCAGTCCGAACATTACGTCCAGCTTGGAAAAGCCGAACACGAAGGAATCGCTCTGATCGATCAGCGTCACCTCGATGCTGTCGCCCATCGCTTCGGAAAGCAGCGTCGTCAGTTCCAGGCCGCCGAAACCAGCTCCCAGCACGACGATGCGCGGTTTGCTTGCAGTGTTCATCTTTGTTCCCACCAAGGTTTCCCGGTTGATCGATCATTCCCGTCGTGGCGGCGGGACTTCCCGTGTCCTCGCCGCCAAAGTGTTGGCCGTCCAAGTCCAGGTAGGTTGGTCGATGTCAGGTCAGGACTGGCTGCGGCACGATCCGGATGTAGGGCTTCGGCTCCTTCCAACCCTGAGGGTAGAGTTGCTTCGCTTCGTCGTTCGACACCGATCCCGCGATGATGACGTCGTCGCCTGGCTTCCAGTTGACCGGCGTCGCCAGGYGGTGCTTGGCTGTCAGCTGCAAGGAGTCCACCACGCGCAGCACCTCGTCGAAGTTGCGGCCCGTCGTCATCGGGTAGGATATCACCAGCTTGATCTTCTTGTCCGGGCCGATGACATAGACGTTGCGCACCGTCTGGTTGTCGGCGGCGGTGCGTCCGTCGGCGCTGTTGCCGGCCGACGCCGGCAACATGTCGTAGAGCTGCGAGATGGCGAGCGTCGGGTCGCCAATCATCGGGAAGTTCGGCGCCATGCCCTGCGTCTCGGCGATGTCCTTGGCCCAGCCGGCGTGCTTCTCGACGGGGTCGACCGAGAGGCCGATGACCTTGACGCCGCGCTTGTCGAACTCGGGCTTGAGGCGCGCCATGTAGCCGAGTTCGGTCGTGCACACGGGCGTGTAGTCCTTGGGGTGGGAGAACAGGATGCCCCAGCCCTTGCCCAGCCATTCGTGGAAGCTGATCGTGCCTTCGGTGGTCTCGGCGGTGAAGTCGGGGGCGATGTCTGCGATACGGAGTGACATGGTTGCTTTCCTTTCCGGTTGGAATTCGATTGCGGGGGCAAATTAGGAAATCTATGTTCCGCGAGCGTTCCCCGACGCTCCCTGGTTGGTGACGGCTCTGGCGCCCCAGGGCTGGCTTTCCTGATGGTGCCTGTATGCGCGTTTCGATCCATCTGCTCGGCCGCTTCGCCGTCAGCGTCGATGGCCGCCCGATCCCGGCGGCCGACTGGCGGCGCGATCGCGCCTCGGCCCTGGTCAAGATGCTGGCGCTCAGGGCTGCCCACCGCATCCACCGCGAGCAGGCCATGGAAATTTTCTGGCCCGACGCCGATCCCGAGGCGGCCGGCGCCAATCTGCGCAAGGCCATTCATTTCGCGCGCCGCGCGCTTGGGGCCCACGACCTGATCGAGGTGAGCAACGACATCGTCTCGCTTGCCCCGCATGCCGAGCTCGAGATCGACACCGAAAGCTTCGAGGCCGCCGCCAAGGCGGCGCTGCGCGGCGGTGACCGGAGCGCCTATGAACGCGCGGCCGACCTGTATGGTGGCAGGCTTTTGCCGGACGATCTTTTCGTCGAGTGGCTCGACACACCGCGCGCGCAATCGCAGCAGCGCTACAGCGATCTTTTGCGCGCCGGCGGCCTATGGCAGCGCCTGATCGCGCTCGACCCCGCCGACGAGCAGGCCCAGTGCGCGCTGATGCAGGCGGCACTCGATGCCGGCAACCGTGTCGAGGCCATCCGCCAGTTCAACCAGCTGCGCGACAACCTGCACGCCGAACTCGGCGTTGGGCCGAGTGCGGCGACCATTGCCCTTTACGAGAAGGCGCTGGCCCTCTCCGGCGCCGCCACCGTCAACCCGTCGGAGCGCATCCGCACCTCGCTCGCCTGGGGCCTGGTGCATTTGCAAAGCGGCGAGTTCGACAAGGCAAGCGAGATCGCCAGGCACACCCGCGACCTGGCGCTCGGTGCCGACCTGCCGCGCGAAGTCGGCGAGGCGAGCGCGCTGCTCGGCATCGCCTCGATGATGCGGGCGCAGTGGCCGCAACTGTTCCGCTCAGAATTCATCGAATGGGTTCGCGCCAAACCGGCCTTCGTGCAGCATGTCTTCGATGGCCACCTTTGCCTATCCGAATTCTGCCTCTGCAGCGCCTCGGGCCATGCCGAAGTCGCAGGCCTTGCCCGCGAACTGCTCACCGTGGCCGAGGAGGCCGGATCGAATGCCGGTCGCGGGCTTGCCTGCCTGCTTCTGGGCGAGGCGGCGCTGTTCTCGGGCGACCTCGACGAGGCCGAGCGCCACCTGATCGAGGCCGAGCGGCTGCTGCTTGAGGCGGACGCGGTGGCCGGCCGCGTGCTCGCCATAGAGCGGCTCGCCGAGATCGCGCTCGAGCGCGGCCAGAAATGGCGCGCCAGCCGGCTCATCCAACGCGGTCTCACCGACGCCGAACGCTCATGGCTATCCCCGCACCTGATCATGCGCATGCAGGCGCTGGCCGTGCGGGCGGCGGCGACACCCAAGATGGTGGCGCAGCAGATCCTCGCCGGCGACCGGCTGTTGACCCACGGCGCCTGCCAGCCCTGTTCGATGGCGCTGCGCACGGCCTCCGCGATCGCGCTTGCCGAGGCGGGCGAACTGGACCAGGTCGACCGCCGCCTGAACGACGCCGAGCGCATCGCCGGCATGTGGCATGGCGGCCCCTGGGCGGCTGCCCTTTGGGAAGCGCGCGGTGTGCAGCGGCGGGCGCAGAACCACGAGATCCGCGCGCTCGCCGCCTTCGACGAGGCGGCCTCGCGCTATCAGGAACTTGGCCGCCCGCGCGATCAGGCCCGCTGCCTTGCCCGCATGGGTTCCGAGGGTTGACGGCAAGGAATCGGTTCCTCGTCCTATGACGGATGGCGCGTGGGCTGGTCTCACCCGCGCGGGCCTGTATGATCGCAACGGGAATGCCTGGGAGGAGGCTCGCTCATGCGGCTGGATCAGAATCTCCGTTATTGGAGGACTTGGGCACTCATCGCCGCCATGGTGCTTTGGCCGCAGGCGGCGCCGGCCGACGGCATCACGCCCGAGCGGATCACGGCTGCCCTACCCAAGCTTGAAGCGCTTGCCGAAGCCGCCGTCGCGGACGGTGCCGTACCCGGTCTCGCCATCGCCGTCGTGCACGATGACCAGGTGATCTTCCTTAGGGGTTTCGGCCATCGCGAGGCAGGCAAGCCCGAGGCCGTCGACGCCGACACCGTGTTCCAGATCGCATCGCTTTCCAAGCCGGTCTCCGCCACCGTCGTGGCGGCGCTGGTCAGCGACGGGATCGTGTCCTGGGATTCGAAGATCGCCGACCTCGATCCGGCCTTCCGGCTGGCCGATCCCTATCCAACCAGCCAACTCACCGTCCGCGACCTGTTTTCGCACCGCAGCGGACTGCCCGGGACCGCCGGAGACGACCTCGAGGACATTGGCTACGACCGCGCCGAAATCCTGCATCGCCTGCGGTTCGTCCCGCCATCGTCGAGCTTTCGCGCCGGGTATTCCTACAGCAATTTCGGATTGACGGAGGGTGCCGTGGCGGCCGCGACGCCGACAGGCAAGCCCTGGGAGGAGGTCGCCGAGGAGAAGCTCTACCGTCCGCTTGGCATGGCCTCGACCAGTTCGCGCCATTCGGACTTCGTCAAGCACACGAACCGCGCCGCGCTTCATGTCAAGGTCGATGGCGCCTGGGCCGCGAAGATAGAGCGCGATCCGGATGCGCAGGCGCCCGCCGGCGGCGTCAGTTCCACCGCACGTGACCTCTCGCAATGGGTGCGCCTCATCATCGGCAACGGCGTCTACGCCGGCAAGACACTGATTGCCGCCGATGCGCTGGACCAGACGCATGTTCCGCTGATGGCGCGCGGCAACAATCCCGTCTCTGGAGGTGCCTCGTTCTACGGCCTCGGCTGGAATGTCGAATTCGGCCGGCACGGCCTGAGCTGGGGCCACGCCGGCGCCTTCAGCGTCGGCGCGCGCACCCTGGTGACAGTCTTCCCGAAGGAGAAGCTTGGCATCGTCATCATCACCAACGCCTTTCCGACAGGACTGCCGGAGGGATTGTCCGACAGCTTCGCCGATCTCGTCTTCGACGGCACGGTCGAGAAGGACTGGGTGAAGGCGTGGGACGATATCTATGCAGGCCTGTTCGGCCCGGCGGTGGCGGCAGCCAAGGCCACCTATGCAGCGCCACCTTCCCCGGCGAGGCCGGCCGGACCGGCCAGCGCCTATGCCGGCCGCTACGCCAACGACTTCATTGGCGACGCAATCGTATCGAAAGCGGGAGACGACCTCGTGCTGAGGGTAGGCCCGGCTGCAGCCCGGTCCTATTCATTGACCCATTTCGACGGCGACATTTTCCTGACCTTTCCAGATGCCGAGACCCCGGACAGACCAACCGGCGTGAGCTTCGTCGTCGGCCCGGACGGCAAGGCGTCGGCCATGACCATAGGCTTCCTCGACGACAATCATCTCGGCACGCTGCGGCGCGTGGGCGACTGACCGTCAAATCGAACAGTGCCGGCGGCAGCTCAAGGCGACGGGCCGTACTGGAGCAGTTTGAAGCAATCGCCGTTGCCCGACTTCGCCTGCATCAGGAACGGTTTCGACCGGTCTATCCATTCCTGATGCGACCTCGCATCGGCTTCGATCGCATCGACCGGTGCAAGGCCAACGAAGCTGCGCCCGTGGCTGAAGAGCCAGCACGCACGGCCGAGAAACCTCCTGCTGCGCTGGCGCAGGAGATCGGCATCGTAGAAGACGTCAAGCACCTCGTGCTTGATCTTGCGCCCCGTTTCAGGATTGGCGATCGCAAGCTCGACCGGCTGGCCGCCGATCGCATCCTGCAGGTCCTTGTAGTCGAGGGCGAGCTGGGTGGTGGCATATTTGATCTCGCTCTCGTCACGCACGATGTCGAACCACAGCGTGGGGTCGAGCTCGTTGACGACGAACGACGATTCGAAATCGCGTGACAGGTTGAGGACGTCGAAGTCCCGGACGTCGATGTCGCGCTCGACCAGCGCGATCTCGCCGACCTGCTTGCCGAGCTGCGCCCCCTGCGCTCCGATCGCGGCGTTGGTTCCACCAAGTTCGGGGCTGACGTAGGCCCCGCCTTCATCCAGCAGAGCGTCGAATTGGCCAAGCGATCCGACGATGGGGGCGCCGTGGGCGATGCGTGCCGCCAGCTTGGCCAGAACCTGCTGGAGTTCCGCTTCGCGTCTGCGCTGGTCTTGGTAGTTCTGCTGGAAAAAGAAGATGAACAGCGACACGCCGATGCCGATCAGGATCACGCCCAGCTGCGAAAAGATGTTGCGATAGTATTCCAGCAGCTTTTCGCGGTGGCGCACGTCGTCGCGCACGCTGTGGGCGACGCGCAGATTGACGATCAGCGACAGGATCAGCAGGCCGGCGCCAACCAGGATGAGGCCGCCGATGAGCAGGTAGCCATGGCCCGTATTGAAGTCCATCTGTTTTCCCTGAAACCCCCGGGCTGCGCAGAATACTGCGCAGAATAGTTCTATTTTGCTTAAATACCTATGGGCTCGCGTCGACGGGCCTGCGGCATGCAGGTGGTTGACCCGCCTGGCCATCCGGCCGATAGCTCCGCCAGAAATTGCCCCCGAGATATCAGATGACTTCAGACGCCAACTTTTCCGATGCAATCGAGCGCTTCGACACCTCCGACGCCATTTGGCAGACCGACGTCCGCGCCGGCGTGCGCCATGTGCGCGATCTCGCGCCCCTGCCGCTGTCGCCGGGCGAGCGCGCGGCGGCGCAAGCCGCCGCCGCGAACCACAAGGTGCGCATCCCGAAAACCTATCTCGACCTGATCGACTGGAACGACCCCGCCGATCCGATCCGGGCGCAGGTCATCCCGTCGCCGGACGAACTCGTGGAGCAGGAGGGCGAGCTCGACGATCCGATCGCCGACCACGCGTTCAGCCCGGTGCCGCGGCTGACGCATCGCCATGCCGACCGCGTGCTGTTGTTCCCGACCTATCAATGCGCGGTCTATTGCCGGTTCTGCTTTCGCAAGGAATCGCTGACCTCGATCGGCCGCGGCTATACGCGCGAGGCGCTGGAGCCGGCCTTGGCCTACATCGCCGATCACCCCGAAATCGGCGAGGTGATCCTGACCGGCGGCGATCCGCTGTCGCTGCCGGACAAGGCGCTGGCTGAAATCCGCGCCCGCATCGAGGCGATCGCGCATGTGCGTCTCTTACGTATCCACACGCGCGTGCCGGTGGCGCTGCCCTCGCGCATCACGTCGGGGCTGGTCACGGCCCTGCAGGGCCGGCTGATGGTCACGGTCGTCACCCATTTCAACCATCCCCGGGAGATCACCGAGGTCACCGAAGCTGCCTGCCGCACCTTGCGGCAAGCCGGCTTCGTGCTGCTCAACCAGAGCGTACTCTTGAAAGGCGTCAACGACACGGTCGAGGTGCTGGAGGAACTCTGCCGCGAGCTGATGTACCGGCTCGGCGTCAAACCCTACTACCTGCACCATGGCGACCTTGCGCGCGGCATGGCCCACCGCCGCACCACCATCGCGCAAGGCCAGGCGCTGGCCGCCGCGCTGCGCGCCCGCCTGTCGGGCATCTGCAACCCCGTCTATGTGCTCGACCTGCCGGAAGGCGGTGGCAAGGTGCCGATCGGGCCGTGTTATGTCGAGGCGCAGGACGGCACGGACTGGCGCATTCGCGGGCTGGATGGCGAGGTGAGGGGCTATGCGGAGCTTGTCGACGGACCCTAAGCTTGGGTTCCTCGCCCCAACGGAGCGGGGGAAAGGCGRCCGCGAAGCGGGCGAAGAGGAGGCGTCGTAGAGCTCTGCCTTCTCAAGAGCGCAATTTGCTTAGGTCAGCGCCATTCCCCTCCGGTTCGGCTTCGCCGAGCCACCTCTCCCCCATGACATGGGGGCGAGGAACCCAAGCCTTGTGGCCACTGAGCACTTGAATTCGATTATTTCATAAAAATCTTGTCGCACCGGGAATAAAGGCCCGCCCTGCCGGGTCTTCCCTTCAGCGAGGCCATTCGCCCGGCCCGCAACCCGAAGAAACGAAACAAGGACCTACKATAATGACCAAGCTCGCTCTCAGCGTGGCTGCCATGCTGCTTGCCTCGAGCGCTGCCTTTGCCGGCAGTGACCACGGCGCAAACAACGCCAATTCACCGGTCGCCTCCGTCGACACCAACGCCACCGCGTCGATCCCCTACATTGCACCTACAGACGGCGTCGACACCAAGGTCACGACCGGGCCGCGGCACGCGACGACGCAATCGAATGCGAGCGAACCAGGCCAAGGCATCTGGGGTCGTTGAGTTCGCCGGGGGTCAAGACCCGAATCCCAACAGTTCGGACCTCAACCGCATCGGGATGGCCTGGGGCTTGGCCCTCCATCATCCCTTCCGCACCCACCAACAGAGGAGACCACCATGTCCAGCATGACACGACGCACACTGCTTGGATCCGCCGCTGCCGCTGCCGCCTTCGGCCTTGCCGGCAAGCTTGAATTCACCCGACCGGCCTTTGCCGAAACGCCAGTGGAGCCGACAGTCGGCTTCTACAAATACAAGGTCGGCGACATCGAGATCACCGCCATCTACGATGGCATCTGGCGCAAGCCGCATGACCCGGCCTTCATCAAGGATGTTTCGGTCGACGATACCAAGGCAGCACTCGCCAAGGCGGGGCTGACCACAGACTTCATGCCCATCCCGCTCACCGTCGTCGTGCTCAAGATGAACGGCAAGCTGATCATGATGGATGCCGGGTCTGGTGTCGGCCAGTGGCAGACCAACGCCACCCACCTGCCGGCCAACATGGCTGCAGCCGGCATCGACTACAAGGCGATCGACACCATCATGATTTCGCATTTCCACCCCGACCATGTCTGGGGCCTGATGGAAAAGGGCACCAACGCGCCGGTTTTCCCGAATGCCGAGCTCATCGTCAACGCCACCGAATACAATTGGTGGACCGATCCCGGCCGGTTGGCAAAGCTGCCCGAGGGCCGCAAGCCGGCGGGCAAGCGCATCGCCGAAAACTTCCCCAAATGGAAAAACTGGAAGCTGGTCGAGGACGGCGCCGAGGTGGCGCCCGGCATCCATATCATCGCCGCGCCCGGGCATACGCCCGGCCACTCGGTCTACCTGGCCAACTCCGGCAACGAGCAGATCATGACCTCGGCCGACACCATGTATGTGCCCGCCCTTCTGGCGCCGCATCCAGAATGGCAGGGCAGCTACGACCAGGACGGGCCAACGGCGATCACTACGCGCCACAAGATCATCGACCGCGTGATTGCCGACAACATCCGCATCTCGGGCTCGCACTTTCCATTCCCTGGCACCGGCGTCTTCGTCAAGGACGGCAACGCCTACGGCTTCACTCCGGTCCAGATCTGAGGCCGTTTGGAAACTCCACTCTGGCGGCCATCTGAAGGCGTTTTCTGCGCTTCCGTTGCTCACGGACCGGACGTTCTGCTGCGCTGCGGTTCTCGAAACCACCATCAGCTGACTCGCCAGAGCGAATTTCGAACGTCTTCTCAACGCTAGCACTCAACCCAAGCGAGAAAGACAATGAAACATTCTGTTTTTGGCAAACATGCCCTGTTCGGCCTGCTCGGCGCCGTTGCGGTGCTGACCGTGGTTCCGGTCGCGACCATCATGCCCGCCTATGCCGTCGACGACATCGAGGGCGCTAACGCGCCTGACCTCACCGCCGTCAAGGCCAAGATCGAGGCCAAGGACTATACTGGCGCGCTGGCCCAGCTGCGCGACCTGGCGCAGGACACACAGCAGCCCGACGTCTACAATCTGCTCGGCTTCACGCTGCGCAAGACCGGCGACTACAAGACCGCTTTGACCTACTACACCAAGGCGCTGGAGCTGAAGCCCGACCACAAGGCCGCCCGCGAATATCTGGGCGAGCTCTATGTCGAGACCGGCGACATGGCCAAGGCCAACGAACAGCTGGCGTCGCTGGAAAAACTCTGTCCGGCCGGCTGCGAGGAACTGTCGGACCTGCAGAAGGCCATCGACACCAAGGTGACGAAGTAGGGCCCAGAGGGCTGTTCCTCGCTCCCACGAATGTGGGGAGAGGTGGCTCGGCGAAGCCGAGACGGAGAGGGGGCTTGGCGCCGCGCCATCCCTCTTAAGCACCATAGTTTGGGCGCTCGTGGCTGGCGCCCATTGCCGGAGCCGGCATCCCCTCCCTTGCGCTGGCTCCGGCCTTTTTCAATCAGACGCTTGGCAGCGCCATTGCGCCTGTCCGACCGGACGCGGCGCCTGCCTGTTAGAAAAATTGGAGCCCGACCATGACACCGACTGAACTTGCCGCGAAGCTGCACCTCCTCGCCACGAAGCTATACGCTGGGGATGTGACCCTCCTTGCCGGCCGCCTGCTGCTTTCCCTGCTCTTCCTGCATGAAGGCCTGACACTGGCCACCCATTTCGACGGCGCCGCCAAGGCGATAGCCGCGCTGGGCGTCAGCCTGCCGCTGTTTGTTGCCACGGTTGCGCTGCAATTGGGGGCAGGGCTCTCGGTCGGGCTGGGCCTTTTGACGCGCCTGGGCGCCATCGGTCTCGGCCTGTTCTGCCTGGCAACGGCGACACTCTTCCACACCAACTTCGCCAACCAGAACGAATTGCTGCATTTCGAAAAGGATCTCGCCATTGCCGGTGGCATGTTCGTGCTGGCCATATCAGGCGCCGGCAGGATTTCGCTGGACAGGGTGCTCACTGGTTTCGTGAAGCCCCGGCGTGGCGACAAAGACACCGTAGACGCGCTCATGGCGGCCTATCCCCAGCACGGCGAGACCAGCCTGCCGATCTGAAATTGCCATCACATTGCGCTCCCGGGCAGCGTTCTACGCGCTTCCCGGCCGCATTCAACGCAGAATTCCACGTTTGCGGTGGTTGGTACCACGCGCCGTCCCACGCCGGTGCAAACACCACGGCCCTATGAATTGGCCAACAGCGTACGAAGGACCAACACGACCGTACGCTGAAGCTGCCGCCGCAAATCCGTAGGCATCGCGGTTGGCTGGTTTCGCCCGAGAGCAATCAAGGGAAGGCCTCATGAACGCGGTGCGGGCGGCGCGTTGGGGCCAAATGTCAACTTTCAAAGATGGAGCTTGAAATGAAAAAGATCGTTTTGGCCATTGCCACGGTTTTGCTTGCCTCCGGCACGGCTTTTGCCGGCAGCGACAACTATGGCACGGACTACATCCCTGGCCCCGACGCCTATCCGAGCAGCAGCGTCTACCATTCGATGGGGTCCGATGGCGCCAATGCGCTCGACCTCGGCGGCACGAAGAGCATCGGCACCGCCAACAGCGCGCCGGCCCCGGGAGGAAGTGCGAACTCCGACATGTCAGCCGGCTATGGCCAGGGAATCTGGGGGCACTGACAACAAGGCCGGCCGGGAACGGCCGACATCCAGGCGGTGGGCTCGCCCGCGGCCTTGAATGACCTCGTGGTCTGGCCAGCGCTGCCCAGCGCCATCCCAGCAAAATGACCCACGATCACGCAGATTCTTTGGATCGTTCGGGTCGGCGCGGCGTTCTTCCCTGACGCAACGGAGGAATGATCATGGGCGACGAACGGCATGAGAAGATCCAGCAGCGCGCATACCAGATCTGGGAACGCGAAGGGGGCGGGGATCCCGAGCGGCACTGGCATCAGGCCGCGGCCGAGATCGATAGGGAGGCGGCGCTGCCGCTGACGGCAGGCGATGCGCTGCCGGAAACAGGCGAGATCGCCAGCTCCGACGTCCTGGCGGTGGAGGCGCTGGCGATGCGCACCGGCATATCGGGCGACGAGGCGCAGGAGCTGATCGACAGGCTGGGCCACGACCGAGCGGCGGTCGAGCAAGCCGCGCGCAACCTCGGGGGCAAGCGGCGGTCCTAGGGAGAGACGGATGATAAGGAAACTCAAGGACGGAAAATACCGCCTCTATTCACGCAAGAAGGACGAAAAGACCGGCAAGCGCCGCAACCTCGGCACGTTTGACACGCGTGAGGCGGCGGAGAAGCATGAACGCGGGGTGCAGTATTTCAAGCGGCACTGAGGGGTGGTGGGTCACGCCGTGACCCATTTCCACCATCCGCACGAGACTTAAACCGCCTCTTGGTCAACAAACGCCAAGACGACCACGCGCGGAGCAACGCAGTAAGCGAGGCTGACCTTGCGGCCCCCCTTGGTCGTCGCTCGGCCCGTGTAGAGGTCCACTTCTATATCCTCATAGCCAAGGACCTCGCGATCGAGCGGATAGACCGCCTTGTAGACCGCTTCCTTGGCGCAAAACAGCACGCGACCGGCAAGATGCGGGTCCGCGGCGTCTGTCCGGTCCGCACGGGTTGCGACCAGCGCGAAGATGTCATCGGGCAAGGGTTGGGCGGGCTCGACGTCGATGCCAAGGGAGCCGATGTCGGCAACAGGCGCAACCGCCGCTACGGCCATTTCGTCGTCATGGGCGAGCGAACCGGTTATCCCGCCGGGCCAGACCGGCGTGCCGGATGGCGCGCGCAGGATGGCGAAGTCGTTGACACCAACATCCGCCAGCAGTCCGTGTGCGATCCAGCGGGCCGCTCCGCTTGCGCGCCGCATGGCCGGCTGGCGCGCGAGGATGGAGCGTGCCTCCTCGGGCAGTAGGTGGGCCTCGTCTCCGTCTTGTATGACCCGGCATCCGATCCGGACACTTTTGGGCGCGATGGCGACCATCGCCTGCAGCAGGGATGTTTGCGCAAGCGCACTTTCAGGGGAGGGCGGCCGCGTCAACGATCATCCGCCGCGAAGGCGAGGTCGGCGATCATTTCTCCATCCTCGTCGAGCCTTTGTTCCACGAAACCGGCGGCACTGTAGAGCTGTCGTGCTGCTTCATTGCGGGGTTCGTAGCAGATTGAAACGTGCCTAATGTGGCCGAGCTTTCTGATTTCGTCCAGCACTTCACGCAACGCAGCCTTGCCGTAGCCTCTGCCCTGCCACGTGCGGTCGATCATGAAGCGGTAGATCCGCGCTTCGTCGTCATCCTGCGGCGCCTCGTACATCAGGAAGCCGACGACACGATCCCCAGCCATCACGACGCGGGGCTGCGCGTCCCTGTCAGACCTGGCTTCGTCCAGGGACTCCGCATTGCTGGCGACGAGATCCATCTGGTCGGGGGCCAGTTGCAGGGACATGACCAAGGCCTGGTTGGCCTTGGTCAGGGTGGCGAGAAGAATTTCTGCGGCCTTCAAGCCGATGCCCTGGAGCCATCGTCCGTGACCGGCTCCACGAACCGATGCAGCTTGGCCGGATTGCCCCGCCAGATGGAGTTGGGCTCCAGCTCTTCGCCCTTCATCACGAAGGAGTCGACGTCGACCATCGATCCCTCGCCCATCACGACGCCGTAATGGACGAATGCGGAAGGTCCAAGCGTGCAGCCCTTGCCGATGCGGATGTAGTCGGACTTGAACGCGCCTTCTTCCAGCGAATGGGCCTGGATGACGCAGCCTTCATTGAGCGTGACGTCATCGCCGATCTCGACCAGCGAACGCTCGGTCAGGTTGCTGCCGCCGTCATAGACCCGCTTGCCGACCTTGACGCCCAGCATGCGCAGGATCATCGGCCGGAACGGCGTGCCGGCAAACAGGCGCACGATCGGCGAATCCGCAAGCTTCCAGTGGCGTTCGTGGCGCCAGAAGGCGACGTCGTAGATCGTCGTCATCTGCGGCTTCAGCCTGCGAAAACCAAGGCTTGCCCGCTCGACAAGGATGTAGAACGGAATGGTGATCGCGGACGTCAAAAGCACGGCGACGAAGAGGGCGACCTCCGCCCATTCGGTATAGTAGTTCAGCGCGCGGTCCCAGATCGCCAGTGTGGCGAACAGCATGACCCATTGCGTTGCCACGAACAGCAGGATCGTCACCATATTGTGGCGGTTCTTCAGTGGGATGCGCCGGCGGCGGTCGTCCTCGTCGACACCCGCGATGAGTTCCTTGTCGCGGTTCACCATGCGCGGGATTTCAAAGGACGGCGAACCGAGAAGGCCGACATTCTCGCGCAGCGGCCCATCGATGGGGATCATCACCTTGGTGCCGAGCAGCACGTTGTCGCCCGTGCGTCCATCCGGCGGGTAATAGATGTTGTTGCCGAGATAGTTGCGCTCGCCTATCCGCGTCTGCTCGAGCCGGAATGCGGAGGCGGATTTGTGCATGTTGATCATGAAAAGTCCGTCCGACACCATGGTCTCGGTGCCGATCTCGCACAGGAGCGGGTTTTCGTGCTGCTGGTTGCTGCCGAAGTTGGAACCGGTCTGCACCACCTTGTTGAGGTTCCAGCCGATGGCGCGCATGTAGTGCACGATTGCCGAACTGTCGCCGAACAGGAGGCCGAGGACGCGGGAATTGCTCGAGAATTCGGCGACCGTCTGCAGCCAGTAACGGAAGCCGTAAAGCGTATAGGTGCGGCCGGGCTTCAGGATCAGGCTGAACAGGCGCGGCACCAGCGTTGCCGCGAGAAAGGCCACGGCGATGTAGCCAAAAAGCGTGACCGTGGTGCCGATCGCGACAATGCCGATGGTCTCCTGATAGTCGTCGCCGACGTTCTCCCAATAGCTGTGGAACAATAGCGGCAGCGGGGTGACGATGGCAAACAGGCCAATCAGCTGGACCGCTTCGAAGAGGAAGCGCCGGATGTTGGAAGGATCGACGTTGCGCACCTTGCAATAGTCCGCAGTGGTCGGCACGGCCGGCGATCCATGCCAGCGTTCGCCGTCGGGGATGCTTTGCCCGCGGTGCAGCGAGGACGAATGGCCGAGCTGGGCGCCGTCGCCGATGCTGGTGTCGATGTCGAGCGTCGAGCCCACCCCGACGAAGGCATCGCGGCCGATGGTCAACGGGCCGGTGTGGATGTAGCCGGACTGGGCCCTGAAGCCGAGGATCATCGATTCCTTGCGCAGGATGGTGTTGGCGCCGATCGAAATGAGGTCGGTGCAGACGGGCACCGATTTCGATTCGATGACGGCGTTCTTGCCAAGTTTGGTGCCGAGAAGCTGTAGATAGAAACTGTAGAGCGGGCTGCCCCGGAACAGCACGACGGGTGCGGTTCGGATCAATGTCTTGACGACCCAGAAGCGGTAGTAGCGCAGGCCCCAGATCGGAAACGCCTCGGCCTTCCAGCGGCCGATGAGGACCCATTTGGCGATGACGGCGAAGCCCGACATGCCGAAGAACACGGCGGCCGAAAGCGCCACGCAGCGCAAATAGAGCTGCAGCGGATTGTCGAGCGCGTCATACATCCAGTTGAGGCCGTCATTGAACGCCCACAGCGCCACATAGCTGTAGAGTCCGTAGAACAGGAGCTGCGCCGCGCCGCAGGTCCAGTAGGCAAAATTCGACGCCTTGCGGGTGAGAACGCGCTCATTGGTGGCCGTCGTCATCCCTTCCGCCACGCTTAGGTGTTTGGCGAGGCGCGCCACGGTCGGATAGAGATAGATGTCGCGCATCGACGTCGTCGCCCATTCCTTCCTGGTGCGCACGCGCGCGCAGAAATGGGCCATGAGCAGCGAATTGGCGCCGAGATCGTCGAAGAAATTGTCCTCGACGGACACCTCGTCGAATTTCAGCACCGCAGCCAGTGCGTCGGCCAGGAAACGCTCGTCGTCATTGCCGGGCGGCACCATCGCGCGATCGGCCGAAAGCCGAAGGCTTGTCGGTTTCGGCAGCTGGCGAAGGTCGACCTTGTTGGAGACCGTCATCGGGATCGCCGGCAGTTCCTCCAGGTAGGAGGGCACCATGTAGTCCGGCAGGCGTCGCTTCATCACCTGGGCGAGATCGGCGCGGGAAATCGCCGGCAGGCCTGGTTTTGGCGCGTAGTAGGCAACGAGTTCGACGCGACCGGGCTCGATCTCCCAGGTGGTGACGGCAGCCTGCGCGATCTCCGGCTGGTCCAGCAGCACCGCCTCGATCTCGCCGAGTTCGATGCGATAGCCGCGGATCTTCACCTGGGTGTCGATGCGCCCGTTATACTCGATCTCGCCCTTGTCGTTGATGCGGCCAAGGTCGCCCGTCCGGTAGATGCGCTGCGACGGGTTGTTGGGCAGGCCGAGGAAATCGGCGATGAATTTCTGGTGCGTCAGATCCGGCCGGTTGAGATAGCCGACCGCAAGCCCGATGCCGGCGATGCCGATCTCACCCAGTTCACCAGGCTCCGCAAGCTGCGGCAGCGAAGCGTCGAGAATGACGATCGAGTAGGTCGGCAACGGCGCGCCGATCGTCACCGGACTGTCGGGCGTCAGCGCGCCCATGGTTGCGGTGACGGTGGCTTCGGTCGGGCCATAGGTGTTGAGAATCTGCCGCCCCGGCTTCGACCAGCGCACCACCAGATTGTGCGGGCAGGCCTCGCCGCCCACCAGCAGTGTGCGCAGGCTGGGCACGTCGCTCGCCATCGACGACAACAGGGTCGGGCTGCAGGCCATGCAGGTGATGTCATGGAGCCGCAGGAAATCCGCCAGTTCCTCGCCGACGAGAGGCATCTGGCCTGGCGCCGGCACGACCGTCGCGCCGGCGACAAACGGCACCCAGATCTCTTCGGAGGAAAAGTCGAAGGCGATGGTCATGCCCTGGTAGACACGATCGCCCGGCCGGTATCCGTAGGATGCGGCGGCGACGCGGATGAAGTTGACGAAGCTCTGGTGCTTGATGACCACGCCCTTGGGCTTGCCGGTGGTGCCAGAGGTGTAGAGGATGTAGCAGGTGTCGTCCGATACAGCGGTCCTCGCATCCGGCTTCAGCGGCGCGCTCGACTGTTTGGAGATCTCGGTGGCGGCGCTGTCGATCAGCAGGTGGGGAACGGGCAGTTGATCGGCTCGCGACGCGTAGGCGGCGATGGTGACGATCAGGCTGACGCTGGCGTCTTCGATGATGAGCGTCATCCGCTCCTGAGGAAACGCGGTGGCCAGCGGCACGAAGGCCGCGCCTGCCTTCATAACCGCCAGCACGGCAACATAGGTCTCCGCCGACCGGTCGAGAATGAGYCCAACCCGGTCACCCCTTCGCACGCCTCGCTTGACCAGCAGGCGGGCGAACTGGTTGGCACGGTTGTCCAGCTCCTGATACGTCCAGACCCGCCCGTCGGAGATCACCGCCGGCAACGCGGCAAATGTCTCGGCGAGCTCTTCGAAGACGGTATCGAGCCGCTCACCGGGTTGCCCCTGCCGGGCAAAGTCGGCGCCCGTCAGGATCTGGCCGCGTGCGCGCCTTCCGGAGCCGTGAGTGGCCTCCACGAGCGCATCGACGATTGCCAGGCCAGTTTCCGGCTGGCTGTCCGGTCTTGCCGCGTCCAGTTCGGCGATATCGAAACCTTGGTCCATTTGCATACTTTCCCGTCTTGGCCGGGCAACGCCCAGCGCGGCCAATTTCCGGCCGCCGCGGGATGGTTATGCCATCCGATCTTTTCGCCAGTTTTTCCGAACTGTTGAATATTGTTTCTGGATTGTGTCTGGGCGCTCTTCTTGCCCTCCGCCT
Source organism: Mesorhizobium sp. P5_C1 (assembly GCF_054049815.1). Lineage (NCBI taxonomy): Bacteria > Pseudomonadati > Pseudomonadota > Alphaproteobacteria > Hyphomicrobiales > Phyllobacteriaceae > Mesorhizobium > Mesorhizobium sp. P5_C1. The sequence goes on from NZ_JBFULQ010000008.1 coordinate 31,203, forward strand.
CAGGGCTCCGAACTCAGGTCAACAAAGGCCTGACGACGGCCAGTCCGGCGGTGTCGGCGGCTTTTGCGCCGGGGGCTTTCGATAGGAATTTATTCTTGACATGGTGAGGGCAGCTATGCTATGCATTCGTCCATGGTGCTGATTTGCGCCAATGACCCGCCGCACAGGCGGGTTTTTGCGTTTGATGCTTCGTCAACCAATGCGCCGGCGCCCGAAGGAACCCGCTTGGATTTGTTGCGCTGCTCTCCCTTGTTGGTCCTTGGGGGAGGGTGAAGCCTCCGCCGTCGAGCTCCACGGCGCCCCCCTCTGGCCTGCCGGCCATCTCCCCCACTTGTGGGGAGATTGGCAGCTTCGGCGCCGGCGTTTAGCGAAAGCGGAAGTACCGGCCAATCTCCCTTCTTGCGGGGGTTGAGAAGTGGTCCGCGAAGCGGACGGAAAGCCAATTGCTTGGCTTTCCGAACGACGAACGCCCGGCAGGGCAGAGGGGGGCGCCGTAGGGCGCCACCTTCGCGAAGCGGCCGAGGAGCACGAGCGCGAGGTGCAGTATTTCAAGTGGCATTGAGGGGAGGGGCTGCCGAACATTGCGGTGCCGGGAAGGAGTTTGAAAACAATCGAACGCAACCTGAAGCCAAATTGAGACATAACTGAAACACATAGGCGCGACAGGCGACATGCATGCGAAACACCCCGGGCGCATGGTCGAGGCTCACCCAGACCAGAACCAGAGGAGCGCGCCGATGACACCCGACCAGATTCGACTTGTCCAGGATAGTTTTCGTG
>NZ_JBFULQ010000009.1:0-31797 GCF_054049815.1 Mesorhizobium sp. P5_C1
AGGAAATCCTTTGGCCAGAACGAGGTGCTTGGCGGCGTCTCGCTGGAGCTGCATGCCGGCGAAGTGACGGTGCTGATGGGCGCCAATGGCGCCGGCAAATCCACCCTCGTCAAGATCATCAGCGGCGTCTATGAGCGCGGCGACGGCACGATGGGCCTCGCCGGACAGGCCTTCGCGCCGAACACGCCGGCAGAGGCGATCCGCGCCGGCATCGTCACCGTGCACCAGAACATCAATGACGGTGTCGTCGCCGATCTCGATGTCGCCACCAATTTGACCCTCGACCGCTTGAGCGGCAGCGGCGCTTCGTTCCTGTTCAATCCGGCGCGCGTGCGTCGCCAGGCAAAGGCCGTCGCCGACCGCATGGGGCTGGCCATCGATCTCAAAGCGCGCGTCAGCGATCTTTCGCTGGCCGATCGCCAGATGGTGGCGATAGCCCGCGCTTTGGCGCATCAGCCGAAAGTGCTGATCCTCGACGAGCCGACCTCGTCGCTGTCCAGCGCCGAAGCTGATCGGCTGTTTGCGCTGATCGACAGGCTGCGCGAGCAGGGCGTCGCCATCCTCTACATCTCTCACCGGATGTCGGACATCCGGCGGCTTGCCGATCGTATCGTCTCGATGCGCGACGGCGTCATCTCTGGCGTCTTCGACAAGAAACCGCTCGATTATGAAGGCGCCGTCAACGCCATGCTCGGGCGCAAAATCCACCTCGACCAGATCGTCGTCAGGAATTCAGCCAAGGCGATCCTGACGATCGAAGGGCTGCGCATAGCGCAAGGCGCCAGGCCGATCTCGCTGACGCTCGGCGACGGCGAGGTCGTTGCCATCACCGGCCTCGTCGGCGTTGGCAAGACGGCGCTGGCCGAGACGCTGTTTGGCGTGCGCAAGCCGCTCGGTGGCACCATGGTGCTGAACGGCAAGCCCTATGCGCCTGAAACAACAGGCGAGGCTATCGCCGCCGGCGTGTTCCTCGTCGCCAAGGACCGCGGCGAGAACGGCATCGTCAGCGGCTTCAATATCCAGGAAAATATCAGCCTGCCGTTCCACAAGCGCATGTCGCGCCTCGGTGTTCTCAGGCGCCGCCTGGAACGCAGCACCGCGCGCCGCCAGGTCGAGGAACTGGGCATCGTCTGCCGCTCCGAGAAGGACGAGATGGCGGCACTTTCCGGCGGCAACCAGCAGAAGGTGATGGTCGCCCGCTGGATGGCGCAGGATGCCGGACTGTTCATTCTGGATGAGCCGTTCCAGGGCGTCGACATTTCGGCCCGGCGCGACATTGCCGCCAAGCTCAGGGCAAGTGCAAACGGCCGCGCCACGCTGCTGTTCGTCACCGAGCTCGACGAGGCGTTGGAGACGGCCGACCGCATCCTGGTGATGTCCGAACAAACCATCGTCGGCGAGCATCGCAATGCCGATGTCGATCTCGATCGCCTGCTGGCCGAGGTCGCGGGCGGACCGCTGCACAGCGCCGCCTGAGCGTGGCGGCAAGGAATTGGAATGGAGAGACCATGGGTTCGAGTTGGGTAGAAATCGCAGCGGCGCGCGAGGGCGCTGAATGACGTTGCGAGACCATGCCATTCGCTACGGCTTCATCGTGCTTTTGTTCGGTTTGATCGCCTATTTCGCGATCGCCGCCGACGGTTTCGTTTCGCCGCAAAGTGCCGTCTTCATCTTCCAGTCGGTCGCCATCACCGGCGTGCTGGCACTCGGCGTCACCGCCACGCTCGTCGTCGGCGGCTTTGACCTGTCGATCGGCTCGGTTGCCACATCAGCCATGATGGCGGCGGCCTATGTCATGGTGGTGCTGGAGCAGAACGCTCTCGTCGCGGTCGTCGTCTGCCTGCTCATCGGCGCCATTGTCGGCCTGATCAATGGCTGGCTGATCGTCTATATGCGCGTGCCCGATCTCCTGGCGACGCTCGGCATGATGTTCCTGCTGGTCGGCCTGCAACGCATCCCGACCGAGGGCCGTTCGATCGCCACCGGCATGACCATGCCGGACGGTTCGGTCGCCAATGGCAAGTTCAGCGACGCGTTCCTGGCGCTCGGCCGCCACCGCTTCGATTTCTTCATCCCGAACCTCATTCCGGTGTCGGTGGTGGTGCTGCTCGTGCTCGCCGTGCTGATCTGGTTCTTCCTCGAATACACGCGTTTCGGGCGCATGATGTATGCGGTCGGCAGCAATGAACGTGCCGCCGAACTCGCCGGCGCGCCTGTCAAGGCATACAAGATCTGGGCCTACGTTATTTCAGGAGTTTTTGCCTCGATCGGCGGCATTTTGCTCGCCGCCCGACTTGGACGCGGCGACATCGCCTCGGGTAATAATCTGCTGCTTGACGCTGTCGCCGCGGCGCTCATCGGCTACGCGGTGCTTGGCGCCGCCAAGCCGAACGCCTTCGGCACTGCCGTCGGCGCGCTGTTCGTCGGCATCTTGCTGCAAGGCCTGACGATGATGAACGCGCCTTACTACACGCAGGATTTCGTCAAGGGCGTGGTTCTGGTCGTCGCCCTTGTCTTCACCTTTGCCCTTTCGGGCAGGGGCAGGAGATAGCTTTCGACCGGATAGGATTTGGGTTCAACAAGAGTGGAGGAAACAAGGTGAACATTACGAGAAGACTTCTGGGGAAGGTGGCACTCGGGCTGGCCGGGGCGACCATGCTGATGCAGTTCCCGGCACTGGCCGCGGACAAGCCGGCGCCTTTCGACAAGCCCGGCGTCAAGATCGCGCTGGTGCGCTATCTCTCGACCGGCGACTTCTTCCAGGCCTATCTCTCGGGCGTCGAGGCGCAGTCGAAGGCGCTCGGCATCGACCTGCGCGTGCTCGACAGCCGCCAGGACGCCGCCCTTCAGTCCGACATGGTCGACCAGGCCATAGCGCTTGGCGTGCAGGGAATCATCATCCAGCACGGCCTGACGGAATCGATGAAGGACGCCGCCCAGCGCGCGGTCGACGCCGGCATCAAGGTGGTGGCTTTCGACGTCAATGTCGAAAACCCTAAGATCCCGCAGGTCGAACAGTCCGACCGCGACCTCGCGCGCCTCGCTCTCGAGCAGGCGGTCAAGGACAATGGCGAGAGCTGGAAGGCCGGCTATGTCTATGTCGCCGGCATCGCGCCGCTCGACCGCCGCAACGAGACCTGGGTCGACGTCAAGAAGAAGCATGCCGGCATCAGCGAAGTCGCGATGTTCGGCACGCTCGACAATCCGATCGCCAACTCCGTCGCCAACCAGGCGCGTTCTGTGCTGTCGGCCCACCCCGACATCAAGGTGATGTTTGCCCCCTATGACGAATTCGCCAAGGGCGTGAAGATCGCCGTCGACGAGGCGGGATTGAACAAGGGCATCAAGATCTACTCGGCCGACATCTCGACGTCGGATATTGCCGCGATGCGTGAGCCCGACAGCGCCTGGGCGGCAACCGCCGCCACCAATCCGGCCGTCGTCGGCCAGGTCTCGGTGCGCGCGCTGGCACAGCTGCTCGCCGGCGAAGACCCCGGCCACAACGTCGTCGTGCCGCCGACGCTGATCACCCAGAAGGACCTCGTCGACAAGGACATCAAGAACATGGAGGACCTCTCGGCCAAGCTGCCGCAGTTCGCCCATGCCGATGTCGCGATGCCGGCCTGGATGCCGAACCCGAACGCCAAGTAGTTTTCGCAAACTTGGAACCGCTAGCCGCCTGCAGCAGCTTGTTGCAGGCGGCTTTTTTGTCGAAGGTCCTGGCACAACCGGCTTGCCGAAAACGCCGGTTTTGCGATGCTGGAAAAATCAGCCGCGAAAGTGTCGGTTCAGGATGGAAGCGCAGGCGGTAGTCGAGGAAAACCTGTCCGGCACTGTCACCGGAAGATTGTTTCGATGCACGCGGGCTACCACGGGCGTCGTGGTGTTGGGTGGATCGAGTGGCCGTGTCGATGTTGGGCGCGCGAGGCTCTTTGCAAACGAGGGTCAGTCAGCCCTGGCGCTGCAATGGTTTGGCGGTGAGGGCCAGGTTCCCGGAATCTGCGAGGTTCCCCTCGAAACGTTCTTTGCCGCAACCGACTGTCTCCTTGAAACAGGTTGCCGTCGCATCGTCTATGTCGGCACATCCAAGGGTGCCGAGGCTTCATTGCTCGCGGCGGTCCACGACCAGCGGATCAACGCCGTGGTCGCTATCGGCCCATCATCCGTGGTTTGGGGAAATATCGGTGCGGGCCGGGATGGCGTCAGCTGGCCTGAACGATCCTCATGGTCGCTCAACGGTATTCCCCTGCCGTTTGTGCCGACAGATCCAGACTGGACACCAGAGCATGTGGATGGCCTGGTCGCTTACAGGGGGCTTTTCGAACGCTGCCTGAAAACCTTTGAGCGGGAGGCAAAAGCGGCAGCCATCCCCGTTGAGACCGCGTCAGCCGAGGTTCTGCTTGTCGCGGGTGGCGACGATGCGCTGTGGCCCTCCCTATCGTTCGCGACAGATATCGCCCGGCGGTGCGGCGAAGCAGGCAAGGTCACGCATCTCGTTTCGTCGCCGGATGCGGGTCACCGCATCCTGTTGCCAGGCGAAAATACACCACGATCCGCATTACATGCGCACGGCGGCAACGACGAGGCCGATTCAGAGCTGGGCAAAAAGGCTTGGGAAGGCATCCGTGAGCTGCTGTGGTAGCAGTTCACGGATGCCTGCATGCCTGTTTCGATCGCTTCCGCCTACCGCATCGCCGCCGCGATGTTGCCGCCGTCGACCGTCGTCACATCGGCGGTGGTGCGATCAGCCAGTGCGTGGTGCAGGAAGGCCTGCGCCACGTCCTGCGCCGTCACTTCCTGGCCGAGCAGATTGCCGGACATGTAGTCCTTCTCCGAGACGCCGCGAGCGCCGGAGCGGCTGGCAATCATGGCGTCGGTCAAAAGACCCGAGCGGATGCGGTCGGCGTTGACGGCGTTCGAACGGATGCCATACGCGCCATAGTCGAGCGCGTACTGCCTGGACAGGAACAGCGTCGCCGCCTTCGGCACGCCATAGGCGCCGAACTTCGGACCGGGATTGACCGCCTGCTTGGAGGTGTTGAACAGAAGGACGCCGCCGGTTCCCTGTTCGAGCATGATGCGCACGGCATTCTGCGCCACCGACTGGTGGGCGAAGAAATTAAGCTCGAAACTCCTGCGCAAAAGCGCATCGTCGAGCTCGCCGATCCGGCCTTCCCAGGCAGCACCGGCATTGGAAACCACGATGTCGACGCCGCCGAAGACGGCGACCGCCTTGTCGAAGGCGGCACGCACCTGTGCCGGGTCGGTGATGTCAGCGGCGAAGCCGATCGAGTTGTTGCCGGCCTTCTTCGCCGCCTCGGCTGCCTTTTCGGCATCGAGATCGACAACAACGGCATGGGCGCCGTTGTCGGCGAACAGCCTGGCCGTCGCCGCACCGATCGCGCCGGCACCGCCGGTGATCAGCACCACCTGGCCGGTCAGCGGCTTCGGCTTGTTGGAAGCGAGCTTGGCCTGTTCCAGCGACCAGTATTCGAGCGGGAACAGGTCGGCCTTGGAGAGCGGATGAAACCGGCCGACCGCCTCGGCGCCGCGCACCGCCTCGATCCACATCTCGCCGACATCCGAAGCGATCTTCGCATCCTTCAGCGTGCGGCCATGGCCGAACATGCCGAGGCCCGGCACTAGCGTCAGGCGCGGCATCTGGTCGAGCATGGTGCGCTTGACGTCGTCGAGCGCATCATTGGTTTCGAAATAGGCGCGGTAGTCCCTGGCGAAGGCTTGGACGTGATCCTTGATCACGGCCTTGTAGTCGCCGACCTTGTCGGCATCGGGCGCCGGCAGTGCCATCGGCCCGGTCTTGATGCGGATCGACAGATCGGGCGTCGACACGCCGCGCCCGGCATAGTCGGCGATCTCAGCTGAATTGATGAAATCGACGATCGCCTCCGAGGTGCGGAAGTCGCTGATCATGCGGTCGAAACGGCCTTCGCCGCGTGCTACGGCCACAGCCCCCCGCAGCGTCGGTGCGATAGCCGCCGGTGTCGCGAGCTTTGCCGGCAATGCTGCCTTTGCCGCTGTCGGCTTGGCATTCCTAGCGACGTACTCCTCGGCGACATTCACATAGTGGATCATCCGGTCGTAGGCCTGCCTGGCGTCGTCGCCGAAGGTGAAGATGCCATGCTTGTCGAGGATCAGGCCCTCGACCGACGGATCGGCGTCAAAGATGTCGGCCGCCGCCTTGGCGAGGTCGAAGCCGGGCATGATGTAGGGCACATAACCCATCCTCGCACCGAACACCGTCTCCTGCTGTCCTCCTGGTCGACGATAGCCAGGATGGCGGTCGAATGCGTGTGGTCGACGAATTTATGCGGCAGGAAGGCATGCAGCAGCGTCTCCACCGAAGGGTTGGGCGAGGACGGGTCGATGAGGTTGGCGCGTTGCAGGGCAACCATGTCCTCGTCGGCCAATCTGTTCAGTGTGCGGGCCTTGAGCAGCGGCTTCAGCTTGACCGCCGGCAGGCCCTGCGGCTCGATGACACCCATGTCCCAGCCGCTGCCCTTGACGCACAGCACGTCCCACTGGTCGCCGACGAGATCGGTCGCCGTCGTCTTGCACGACGTGTTGCCGCCGCCATGCAGGACCAGCCGTGGCTCRCCGCCCAGCAGCCGCGTCGTGTAGACGCGCAGCGCCAGGTCGCGGCCGACACCCTTTTTTGCATAGTCGGYAACGAGTTTTTCGGCTGCGTCGTCGTTCCACAGGTTCTTCATGTTCGCTTCGTCCGGTTGTTGTCTTTGATGGTGAAACAGGAATGCCGCGACGCTTTGATGACAATGCGCCGGCGGCGGAAATATGTGTTTTCCTAGGAGGCCTTTTCTGTCGTGGCAGCCGCGTGATCCAGCAGCCTCTGCGCCATGCGCGCGCCGACCACCAAATGCGTGCAAAGTCCGCCGGCGATCGCCGCAAGCAGCGGTTCGAACTTGCTGTCCTCCTGCACGACCATCAGGCGCCTGGCGATGGCGCGCAGCGAGGCAAGCTCGGCCGAGATCACCCGGCGGTTGTAGCTGCAGTCGAGCACCTTGCCGTCAGCGTCGATGATCTGCCCGGCAATGACGCCGGCAGCACCTCGGCTGCGCAGCTCCGCCATTTCGCCTGATGTCAGCGCACCGCATTTGACCAGATGGCTGTCGGCGTCGACAGCACCGACCGAGTACAGCGCCAAATCGCATTCACCGACGCCCGACAATTGCTCGCGGATCACTGGTTCGGCGCGCAACGCGCGCGCCAGCTCTTCCGTCGACAGCACCAGCGGGGCGTAGAAGTTGAGGCCCTTGGCGTTGAGCCGCCGCGCGATTTCCATCGTGCATTGGTCTGGCCGGTAGGAATAGGGCGCGCCGAGATTGCCGCAGAGCTGCACCACGGTGACATCCTGCAGGTCGGCATAGGACATGATATCGGCGATCATGTAGACGGTGCGGCCCCAGGCGACGCCGATGCGGTCGCCCTTCTTGACCAGTTCGAGAAAGACGCTTGCCGCCAGCACGGCGATTTCCGTCGACGGATCGGCGATATGGTCGTTCTCCGGCGCGATCCAGACGGCGTCGAGGCCTAGCGCATCCTCGAGCTTGCGCGCGAGCACATCGTCGGTGAAAAGCTGGGTCGAGGTCGAGATGTTGACGATGCCGGTCTCGCGCGCCTTGCGCAGATACATGGCGACCGAGGCACGGGAAATGTTAAGCTGGCTCGCCACCTGGTCCTGTCGCAGGCCATGGGCGTAGTAGAGCCAGGCGGCCTTGTGGATGAGCTGTTCTGCCGGTCGGATCGCCATGCCGTCTCCTCGGCTGACATTATTCACGGCCTTCGACAAAAGTCAAACCAGGCCAAGGTATACGATGCCTTTTCATCCGCTGAATCTAGATCATCATTGTGCCAAATGCGCTCTATCGCGGCATCGTTGGTGGTGACGCGGCCCGAGCCTGTGATTAGAACATCTCAAAGAAGAAACTCGGGGAGGACGGGATGGGCAATCCTTACGAACAGGATCTCGACAAGAACGCGGCCAACCACCAGCCGCTGACGCCGCTCACCTATCTGGAGCGCGCGGCAAAGACCTATCCCGACCATGTCGCCATCATCCATGGCCGCCAGCGCATCGACTATCGCACCTTCTGGCGCCGGTCGTTGAAGCTTGGCTCGGCCCTTCAGAAGCGCGGCATCGGCAAGGGCGACACCGTCACCGTCATGCTGTCCAACACGCCGCCGATGCTGGAAGCGCATTTCGGCGTGCCGATGACCAGGGCGGTGCTGCACTCACTCAACACCCGCCTCGATGCCGCCGTCATCGCCTTCCAGCTCGATCATGCCGAGAGCAAGATACTGATCGTCGATCGCGAGTTCTCCAGCGTCGTCAAGCAGGCCCTGGAACTGGCCAAGGTCAAGCCGCTGGTCATCGACTATGACGATCCCGACTACGCCGCCGACGCGCCGTATCCGAAGGGCGAGCGCATAGGCACATCAGACTACGAGGATTTCATCGCAAGCGGCGACGAGGACTTCGCCTGGTCGATGCCCGACGATGAGTGGGACGCCATTTCGCTTAACTACACCTCCGGCACCACTGGCAATCCGAAGGGCGTCGTCTACCACCACCGGGGTGCTGCCCTCATGGCCTACACCAACACCATCCATGCCGGCATGGCCAAGCACGCCGTCTATCTTTGGACGCTGCCGATGTTCCACTGCAATGGCTGGTGCTTTCCATGGACGCTCGCCGTCCAGGCCGGCACCCATGTCTGCCTGCGCTGGGTGCGGCCGAAGCCGATCTACGATGCGATTGCCGACCACGGCGTCACCCATCTGTGCGGCGCGCCGGTCGTCATGTCGGTGCTGATCAATGCGAAGGACGAGGACAAGCGCGAATTCGCGCAGACCGTCACCTTCAACACCGCGGCTGCCCCGCCACCGGAGGCCGTGTTGTCGGGCATGGCCGATGCCGGCTTTGCCGTCACCCATCTCTACGGATTGACCGAAACCTATGGCCCGGCGGTCGTCAACGAATGGCACGGCGCCTGGGACAATCTCGAAAAGGGCGAGCGCAGTGTCAAGAAGGCGCGGCAGGGTGTGCGCTATGCAGCGCTCGAAGGCCTGACCGTCATGGATCCCCAGACGATGCGGACGACGCCGGCGGATGGCGAGACCATCGGCGAGGTGATGTTCCGCGGYAACATCGTCATGAAGGGCTATCTCAAGAACCGCAAGGCGAGCGACGAAGCCTTTGCCGGCGGCTGGTTCCACTCCGGCGATCTCGGAGTCATGCATGCCGACGGCTATATCCAGCTCAAGGACCGTTCCAAGGACATCATCATCTCGGGCGGCKAGAACATCTCCTCGATCGAGGTCGAGGATGCGCTCTACAAGCACCCCTCTGTTGCCTCTTGCGGCGTCGTCGCCAGGGCTGATGACAAATGGGGCGAGGTGCCGGTCGCCTATGTCGAGTTGAAGCCCGGCAAGGCGGCGACCGAGGCCGAGATCATCGAGCACTGCCGCGCACTGCTTGCCCGCTTCAAGGTGCCGAAGGCGGTGATCTTCGCCGAAATCCCCAAGACCTCGACCGGCAAGATCCAGAAGTTCCGGCTGCGGGAAATGGCCAAGGTCGCCTGACGTCTCGGGCAGCCCTCTCGCGAAATTATTTTCAATGGTCCGAATCCTCGGGCCGCCTGGTGACGTCTGTTGGATGTCACCAGCTGTCACCAATCGTACGCGTATATCGATTTCGCGTTGACAGGTCGGCCATTTCGATTTACGAATGACGAAAATTGAAATTCGTCAGTCGTAAACAAAGAGAGCCATGTCCGAAGCCGCCAACATAGTCGCCGCCGACGTCGCCCGACAGGAGAATGTGACGCGCATTCTCGACTGCGCCGAGCGCCTGTTCCGGCACTACGGTTACGGCAAGACCAATGTCGCCGACATCGCCCGTGAACTCGGCATGTCGCCGGCCAATATCTACCGCTTCTTCGCCACCAAGGTCGAAATCCACCAGGCCGTCTGCGGCAGGATGCTCGGTGCCAGCTACAAGATGGCCTACGAGATCTGCCACCTGCCGATCAGCGCCGAGGAGCGGCTTCGGCGCTACGTGCATGCGCAGTACAAGATGACGATGGAGGTCATGCTCGACGAGCAGAAGGTCCATGAAATGGTGATCGTCGCGCTCGAACGCGATTGGGGCGTCATCGACAAGCACGTCGACAGCATCCACGATCTGTTCGCGGAGGTCATCCGCGATGGCATCGAGGCCGGTGAGTTCAGGGAGCAGGATCCGGTGATCGCCTCGCGCTGCTTCGGCGCCGCCACAGTCATCCTGTGCCATCCGCAGATGGTGGCGCAGTGTCTGGCCAAGACCAATCGGGCGATGCCCGACGACCTCATCGACTATGCAGTCAAGGCCTTGAAATAGCGCCGCACTCTGGTGCCGGTGTCGACCATTCATCTCCCAGTCGGAGTAGCAAGATGTCTTTGTCCCGTTCCATCCTTCGCAAGCTGCCGGTCGCCGGCCTGATCGTGGCGACGCTCGGGCTTGCCGGCTGCTCGCAGGAGAAAGCCGAGGTCAAGGACATCATCCGCCCGGTCAAGGTCGTCGAGATCGCCCAGGCGCATGACACCCGCACGCTCTCCTACTCCGGTTCGGTGCGGGCCCGCACCGAAAGCGCCCTGGCGTTCCGGGTCAACGGCAAGATCACGGAGCGCCTTGTCGACATCGGCCAGCATGTGGCTTCAGGCGATGTGCTCGCCCGCATCGATCCCATCGATTACGACCTTTCGGTTAAAAGCGCTCAGGCAGCGCTTGATGCCGCCGAGCGGCAGGTCGAGACGGTCGAGCTTGCCCGCAAGCGTGCAGAGCAGCTTTTTGCCAAGAATTTTGCACCGAAATCGCAGCTCGAACAGGCGACGCTGAGCTATGACCAGGCGGTCGCCACCCGCGATTCCGCTCGCTCGTCGCTCGACCAGGCCAAGAACCAGGCCGGCTACACCGACCTCAAGGCCGACAGGGACGGCATCGTCACCGCCGTCAGCGCCGATGTCGGCCAGGTGGTTGGCTCCGGCACGCCGGTTGTCACCGTCGCGGTCGACGGCGAAAAGGAAGTGCTGATCGCGGTTCCGGAAATGGAAATCGCTGAGTTCAAGCCGGGCAAGGTCGTAAAGGCGGGCTTCTGGTCCGACGACGCACTCGCGCTCGAGGGCAAGGTCCGCGAAGTCGCCGGCAGCGCCGATCCGCAGTCGCGCACCTTTGCCGTCCGCGTCAGCCTGCCCAACGATCCGCGCGTGCTGCTCGGCATGACAGCCAGCATCGAAGCATCGGCGGCCAATGAGCGGCAGCTCGTTTCGATCCCGCTGAGCGCGCTGGCCAAGCAAGACAGCCAGTCGATCGTCTGGACCGTCGATCGCGGCGCCGACACCGTCCACGCCCGACCGGTCAAGGTCGCCAAGTTCGCCGCCGATGGCGTGCGGGTCGCCGACGGATTGAAGGCCGGCGATGTCGTGGTCGCTGCCGGCACGCAGTTCATGACCGAGAACCTGAAGGTGAAACTCACCGGCGATACCGTGCAATCCGCATCTGCGGGAGACAGCGACACCAAACAGGTGCGCTGACGACAGACACCGGCTGCGCGTTCCTGCAGCCGCTGGTTTCCGGGCGGCAAACGCTCGAACCGAGGCGCTCGATTGATGTGACCCCCCGCGCATCGATTTTCGCGTCCCCAACCGCGATGAGTGTTCTCCGCTCGGAGAGCCTTGCCGCCCGGAAGCCGCCACCGAACCTCGATCTTGTTGCGCTAGCTAGATGGACCTGCATCGATGACCAATTCCACGGACGAGAAGCGGCCCTTCAACCTGTCGCGCTGGGCAATCGGCCATCCCTCCATTGCCCGGTTCCTGTTCGRCCTGATCATCATTGCCGGTGCGCTCGGCCTGATGCGCATGGGCCAGAAGGAAGATCCCGATTTCACCTTCCGCGTGATGGTCGTCCAGGCGATCTGGCCCGGCTCCTCGATCCAGGAGATGGAAGACCAGGTCGTCAACAAGATCGAACGCAAGCTGCAGGAAACGCCGCACCTCGATTTCGTGCGCTCGTTCACGCGCGCCGGCAGCGCCATCATCACGGTCCAGATCAAGGGCGACACCAACGCCGCCGAGGTGGCGGACGCCTTCTATCAGGTGCGCAAGAAGGTCGGCGATATTGCTGGCGACCTGCCGCAAGGCCTGCTCGGACCGTATTTCAACGATGAATTCGGTGACACCTTCATCACGCTGCATTCGATCAGCGGCGATGGCTTCAGCTATCCCGAGCTGAAGAAGTTCGCCATCCAGGCGCGCGACATGCTTTTGACCACGCCCGGCGTCGAGAAGGCCGTCATCATCGGCGACCAGCCGGAAAAGCTCTATATCGACATCTCCTCCAAGGCGCTCTCCGAACGCGGCCTGACGCTGACCGATCTGCAGAACGCGATCAAGGGACAGAACAATGTCGACCCGGCCGGCTCCGTCGATACCGGCACCAACTCGGTGCGCATTTCGGTCGAGGGCGACGTCAGCAAGGTCGAGGATATCCGCAACCTGCGCGTGCGCGCCGGCGGCCAGGTCACCCGGCTCGGCGACATCGCCACGGTGACGTCCGGGCTGGAAGATCCTTTCCAGCGCAAATACCGCTTCAACGGTCATGACAGCGTGCAGCTTGGCGTCGTCATGGCCAAGGGCTTCAAGGTCACCGATGTCGGCAAGGAGGTCGAGGCAACCTACAAGCGCTTTGAAGAGGCGCTGCCCTATGGCGTTTCGGTCGACCAGATCTCTGACCAGCCGGGCGTCGTCACCGATGCGGTTGCCGAATTCATGCACGCGCTCGGCGAAGCGCTGCTGATCGTGCTCGTCGTCTCGTTCCTGTCGATCGGCTGGCGTTCCGGCCTGGTCATCGCCATCGCGATTCCACTGGTGCTGGCCGCCACTTTCGCCATCATGTACGAACTCGGCATCGACCTGCAGCGCATCTCGCTCGGCGCGCTGATCATCGCGCTCGGCCTGCTCGTCGACGACGCCATGATCGTCGTCGAGATGATGGAGCGCAAGCTGGAGGAGGGGCTGGTCAAGATCGAGGCGGCGAGCTTCGCCTATTCCTCGACCGCCTTCCCGATGCTGACCGGCACGCTCATCACCACCGCCGGCTTCATCCCGGTCGGCTTCGCCGCCTCGACGGCCGGCGAATATGTGCGCACGCTGTTTTATGTCGTCGGCATCGCGTTGATCGTCTCGTGGTTCGTCGCGGTCTATTTCACGCCGTGGCTCGGCTACATGATCCTCAAGCAGCGCAAGCATGCCGGCAGCCACCATGATGTCTTCGACACGCGCTTTTATCGCCGGCTGCGCTCGACCGTCGGCTGGGCCGTGCGCCACCGCGTCATCGTGCTTGTCATGACCCTGGTAACCTTCGGCACCAGCCTGTGGGCGTTCCAGTTCATCCCGCAGAACTTCTTCCCACAATCGTCGCGGCCGGAAATCCTCGTCGATCTCTGGCTGCCGGAGGGCACCAGCATCAAGGAAGTCGAGGTGCAGGCCAAGGCGCTTGAAGCCAAGATGATGGACGACAAGGACAAGCGTTTCATCGCCACCTATATCGGCGAAGGCGCGCCGCGCTTCTTCCTGCCGCTCGACCAGCAGTTGAGCAATCCGAACTTCGCCCAGCTTCTGGTGATGGCCAATGACGAGCCGGCCCGCGAACGGCTGATCGTCAAGCTGCGCACCGTCCTGGCCGAGGACTTCCCGTCGATCCGCGCCAAGGTCGACCGCCTGTTCCTCGGCCCGCCGACCGGCTGGCCGGTGCAGATGCGTGTCATGGGCCCGGACCGCCAGGAGGTGCGCCGCATCGCCGACCAGGTGAAGGCCAAGTTCCGCGAAGATCCGCTGCTTGGCGCCGTCCATGACGATTGGCTCGAACCGGTGCCGGCGATGAAGCTGGTCATCGACCAGGATCGCGCCCGTGCGCTTGGCGTGACCTCGCAGCGCATCCGCCAGATGCTGCAGGCGACCATGTCCGGCGCGCCGCTCGACGACTTCCGCGACGGCGAGGAGAYGGTCTCCATCGTCGCCCGCGAGCCGGATGCCAGCCGCAGCCTGCTGTCTTCGGTCGACTCCGTCTATATCCCGACCGATTTCGGCGGCTTCGTGCCGCTGTCGCAGGTCGCCAAGGTGGTGCCGGTGCTGGAGCAAGGCATCGAATGGCGGCGTAACCGCTTGCCGACCATCAGCGTGCGGGCAACGCTGCCCGACGGCGTGCAGTCCAACGACGTCGTCACCAAGTTGTACAAGGACATGCAGGGTCTGCGCGATGGGCTGGCACCTGGCTACAAGATCGAGATCCAGGGCGGTGCCGAGGATTCGGCCGAAAGCCAGGCTTCGATCGCCGCCAAGGCGCCGATCATGCTGGCCATCATCGTCGTGCTCCTGATGATCCAGCTGCAGAATTTCGGCAAGGCGATGCTGGTGCTGGCGACCGGCCCGCTCGGCATCATCGGTGCTGCCGCGGCCCTTCTGATCAGCGGCGCGCCGTTCGGCTTCGTCGCCATCCTCGGCGTCATCGCGCTGCTCGGCATCATCATGCGCAACTCGATCATTCTGGTCGACCAGATCGACCAGGACATAGCGGCGGGCATGGAGCGATCCGAAGCGATCATCGGCTCGGCCGTGCGCCGTTTCCGGCCGATCACGCTGACCGCCTTGACGGCGGTGCTGGCGCTGATCCCGATCTCGCGGGCCGTGTTCTGGGGGCCGCTCGCCTACGCGATGATGGGCGGCATCCTGGTTGCCACCGTGCTGACAATCCTGGTACTGCCGGCGGGCTACGCCCTGTTCTTCGGCCGCGAGCCCAAGAAGCACGGGGTGGAGGGGCGGATCGACGATCTGGACCTGATCCCGGAAGCCGAGAAGCCACAACTGGCGCTGGCCGCCGAATAGATCGACTACGCCAGCCGAAAAGGATCGGGCGCGCCGAAGCGCGCCCGATCCTTTTCATTTCCGAGGTCAGATGACGAAATACCAGTTGGCGAGCAGCATCACCACCACGCCCGCGACCAGTGTCAGGTAGGGCAGCATGCCCGCCTTCTTGACCGCCAGATCGGACGAACTCATGCCGAGGTCGGCCAGCATATGGTCGGGGAACTTGCCGCCGTCCTGGATGTAGTGGCGGAAACAGAACACCGGGATGATAAAGGCCGCGGTGATTAGTCCGGCCCACAGTGCCATCGGGTTCCAGACCTTGGCGCCGGCGCCCATGAAGATCGCGTTGACATAGGCGAAGATGGCGCCGACCCCGAGCAGCCAGCTCGGCGCCTTCCATGGCCGCGCGATATGGCCGTTGTCGATGCGATGGATCCAGCCGGCGTTGAGGTTGAGGAAGTTGAAGATGATGTAGCCGCAGTTTGACACGGCGAGGATGAAGAAGAAGCTCGTCGCGTCGGCCGAGGCGATGGCCAGCACGATCAGGTTGAAGCAAAGGTCGGTCCACATGGCCCGCGTCGGTGCGCCATGCTCGTTGACGTGGCTGAGATAGCGCGGCAGCCAGCCGTCGACCGAGCCCTGGTAGAGCGTGCGCGAAGAACCCGCCATCGCCGTCATGATGCACAGCACCAGAGCCAGGATCATCAGCATCACCAGCAGGCTGTGGATCAGCGCTCCGCCACCGACCATCCCGGCCAGCGCATCGGCGACACCGGAGCCGTCGACGATCGGCGTGGCCAGCATGCCGTTCAAGCCGAGCACGCCCTGGAAGGTGAACGGCACCAGGATGAACAGCAGCATGCAGAGCAGGCCGGAATAGAAGATGGCCTTGAACGTGTCGGTGCCGGGGTTCTTGAATTCGGAGGTGTAGCAGACGGCGGTCTCGAAACCGTAGGTCGACCAGGCGGCGATGAACATGCCGCCGAGCACGAGCGTCCAGCCGGCGATGTTCCAGGCGCCGGGCTCCGGCGCGTAGGCGGCCGCCAGCGGCACCAGCGGCGAAAAATTCGCCCAGTTGATCTGGCCAGTGAAAATCGGCACGACGCCGACGATCAGCATCGGGATGATGACCAGCAGGCCGATATATTTCTGCACATTGGCGGTGCCCAGAATGCCGCGATGCTGGATCGAGAAGATGATCAGCATCAGCACCGCGCCGATGAAGAAGGTGGCATTGAAGGTGAAGGAGACCGGGCCCAGCGTGTGGCTGTACAGCGTCCAGTTGCGGATCGCCGGCGTCGCGGCAGCGGTCACCGCCGTGATCGCATCGGCGGCGCTGGTGCCGGCATGGGCCGCGATATAGGCGACGACATCGGGCGAGGTTTCCGTGAACAACGGCACTGGCGCCAGCGCGTTGAGGATATAGGCGGCGGCGATCGAGCAGCCGAGCGACAGCACCGGCGACCAGGCGAACCAGTTGCACCACACCGACAGCGGCGCGATGAACTTGGAATAGCGCAGCCAGGCGGTGGCGCCATAGATCGAGGCGCCGCCCGACTTGTTCGGGAACAGGCCGGCGATCTCGGCATAGGTGAAGGATTGCAGGAAGCCCATGATCATGGAGGCGATCCAGATCGCGAAAGCCAGCGTGCCGGTCGTGCCGGCAATGCCGCCGATCGAAAACAGGACAAGGGCAGGGACTCCGCTGGCCACCCAGAAGGCGCCGCGCCAGTCGATATTCCGGTGCAGCTTGCTCTCGGCAAGCGGCTCCATCGTAGTGCTTATCGTGCTCATGTGTTTGGGTTCCCCTTTTTGATATTCCCCGTCCGTGACGGCCGCGACTTCGCGCGGCTTCGTCATCGACGCACGCTTTGGGCGGCTGCCGGTGTTTCCACTCAGTCGCATTTTTTTCTTAGCAGTGAAGATTGATCCGGCGCGCTTGCACGTCAAGCGTTTTGTGAAACCATGCACAAAACGCTTGCGAAACATGTCAGCTTCGCACTGCTGTGGGCGGGATTGTTCGAAAGAAGGACCAGGGGCCTGAAATGAAAAACCCGCCTGAGGCGGGTCGCGGCGCAAACCAGCACCATCCCCAAATCGACAGCACAACTGCCGGCACTTGTCGATCGGGTAGTGTCTCTCAGTTTGAAATGACGACGACTAGTCGCCATTTCCAAGCAGGGATCGCACGTAGCGCGAACGTCGACCATTCCAACCGCAAAGCTTGCAGCGAGTTCCGTCGAACTCGTGGTGGCAGTTTTCATATCCATAGATAACGTGAGCGCACTCGGGACAAAGAAATGCCATTGCGGAGGACGAAGCACGATAATTGCTGCGGCACTCGTCGCAGCGCTTCCACTCCCCATCGCTAGCTTCCTGCGTCGGCATTAGCGTTGACCATTCCCTTTTTGTAAGGGCCGCGCTTGCCTGGCTTCGCGCAACTGCGTCCACTTTCTCGCAAAGGTCTTCCGTCGACCAGAGCGTCTTAGACACGCCGACGTCCGGGAATGTCTCAGTTTGAATTTTCCCCTAGCTTTCTCAAGAACCAGCTGGCTGCGATCACTGTCCCGAATCCCAATGCGGCTACGACGGCAGCGAAAGACGTCATGCCAATCGTCATGTAGGCGAATGCTCCAATCGCAAAGCCGAGTGTTCTAACCCAATTGGGCAACGATTGGCCTAGGTGATTTTCAAGGATGATTTCACAGCCGAATAAAACGCCAAATTGAAAGACAAACAGCCAGAATAGAACTGCAAAGAACCCAAAGTTTCTCGCAAAATAAAGTCGTTCAAGGCCATACGGGATGGCGACTGCTACAAAAGACAAGATCAGAAAAAACATCTAACTGAATTAGCATGACGAAACAATATGTCCAATGCCGCCCTATTCTCCAAGACGCCTTTTGCAAGGGCCGCGTCTCGGCTTCCTTCAACTGACCCACAACCCCCAACCACGGCGATCGCTCAGACTGCCCGGCGCAGCTTTCAATGTCTTGTGAGTGAAGCGCGGTCAGGAGCGCGGTTTGGTCTTCTGCGGATCGTAATGGGCAAAGGCGACGACCCGCGCCGGCAGCCGTTTGGCGTGGCCGTCGAGCTTGCCGATCTCGACCTCGGTGCCGATCGCAGCGTGGGTGACGTCGAGCCGCGCCAGCGCGATATTCTTGTTCAGCACCGGCGAGCGCATGCCTGACGTGACCACGCCGATCTGGGCGCGGCCGACATGCACGCAATCGCCATGGCCGACATCGACATTGGCGTCGATGTCGAGGCCGACCAGTTTTGTCTGCGGGTTTTCCTTGCGCCGGATCAACGCCTCGCGGCCGATGAAGTCGTCGGTCTTGCTCTTCAGCGGCACGGTGAAGCCGATGCCGGCCTCGAACGGGTCGGTCTGGTCCGAAAACTCGTAGCCGGCGAAGATCAGCCCGGCCTCGATGCGCACCATGTCGAGCGCCTGCAGCCCCATCGGCTTCAGCCCGTGCGGCTGGCCGGCCTCCCAGATGGCGTCGAACACTTTTTCGGCGTCACGCGGATGGCACCAGATCTCGTAGCCGAGCTCGCCGGTGTAGCCGGTGCGCGAGACGACGACCGGGATGCCGTTGCCCCCACCGATGCGGGCGACGGCGAAACGGAACCATTCGAGCTCGTCGATCGACGGCTGCAGCGGTGAGGTCCAGATAACCTCCCTCAGGATGTCGCGGCTTTTCGGGCCCTGCACGGCGATATTGTGCATCTGGTCGGTCGACGAGCGGACCAGGACGTTGAGGCCGAGCTTTTTCGCCGTTTCGCGCAGCCATTCGCCGGACAGATCGTCGCCGCCGACCCAGCGGAAATTGTCCCTCCCGAGCCGCAGCAGCGTGCCGTCATCGATCATGCCGCCATGCTCGTAGCACATGGCGGAATAGACGACCTGGCCGACGCCAAGCTTCTTGACGTCGCGGGTCAGCGTGTATTGCAGCAGCGCCTCCGAGTCCGGCCCGGTGACCTCGAACTTGCGCAGCGGCGACAGGTCCATGATGACCGCGGCCTGCCGGCAGGCCCAGTATTCGTCGATGGGCCCTTGCCTGGCGAAGGAATTGGCCAGCCAGTAGCCCCTGTACTCGACGAAGTTGCGGGTGTGCTTGGCAAAGCTCGAATGAAAGGAGGTCTCGCGGGTCATTTTCGGTTCCGAATCAGGCGTCATGCGTCTGGCGATCGCTCGCGAAAATTTGTGCTGGCCGGAATAGGTGCGCACATGGATGTCGGTCAGGTTCCAGCCATTGGCCGGCGTCGTGTCGTCGGGGCAGGCCGAGGAAACGCAGACGATGTCGGTCAGCGCCTTGAGCAGCACATAGTCGCCCGGCCGCGACCACGGCTCGTCCGACACCATGACGCCATGCGCGTCGATCGCCGTATTGAAGAAGAAGTTGATCGCCATCCAGCCGGCACGTGGCGTGACGCCCTTGTCCGACAGCGCGCGATTGAAATTCTCCGAGCAGTTGGTGTGGCCGGGATAGCCGATGTCGTCGTAATATTTGGCCGCGCAGGCGAGCGCGAAGGCGTCATGCCGGCCGCACGTGTCCTGCACGACCTCGACCAGCGGCTCCATGTCCTGGTCGTAGTATTTCGAATGCAGGCCGGGCATCGGATAGCTCGCGCCCATCAGCGTGCGGGTCGTCGTCACGTCGAGCGGATGGTCGCGACCCTTATCCAGCTTGCGTGCCGAAAAGCACTGGAAGTCGGTGCATTGGCGCCCGTCGACGTCGATGATCTGCAGATAGTCGCCGGCCTTGACGAAGTAGGATTCCGCCGTCGCCGAGTTGACGCGCAGGTCGAGCACCGGATCGGCGAGCGGGTCGGCCAATTGCGACTTCGCCGCCGGACGGATCGTGGCGCGTCGGACGATGACGCTGAGCGGCGTCGCCGTGTCGTGGCCATCGACAAGCATCGGCCCACCGGGCGCGGCGATGACCATCGCGCCGTCGCGCACGATATTGAAACCCTGCTCGGTGCCGGCCGGCGTGGTGCCACCGAAAACACGCACTGCCTTGGCCTGATCCAACTGCACCTGCCGCCGCGCAAGCCCGCGCCGCAATGCGCCCAGACTGTCGTCACCCTCGGCCAAAAGCGCCTTGATGCCGGCAGCATTGCTGTTCGACGTTTCGCCAAAAATGCCGGGGTCGGTCACGCCGCTCCTGTCCCACGCCAGCAGCTCGCAGGCCTGGCCGCCTTCGACATTGCGCACGGTCAGTGTATCGCCGGCTTCGACTTCGATGAGAACGGCGCCGTTGCCCTGGATGGTATAGCGCTCCATGCCCGGCGGCAGCGCGATCTGGCCGGGCCTCAGGATGAGGCTCGGCCGTGGTGGTCCGGCAGCAACGGCAGGGTAGGGCGACTGGCTCATCTCAGCCTTGCGTTTCGAGACATCGGTTCGAGAAACAAGTTTGCCTGTACGTGAAATTATTTTAGCAGGAAGAATAGGCGGCAAGGCCGGATTTGGCAAGCGAACGTGGCCCTTCTTGTCTGTTCCGCGCTACGCCAACTCCTCCGAATGCGCGATCGTCACGCGGTACTCAGCCGCCGCGTCGAGCATCGTGTGCCACAGGCTTCCGGCGAAGGTCGCAAACACCAGCAGGTTGAACACGGCCTGCCCATCCGGCCGGTCGCCGCCGCGCCAGAGCGTGACGCTGGTGTGATCGATCGAAGTTGCGGCGGCGGCGCCAATCGGGAAAGCCGACGGGTGAAGATCGATCGACGACAGCTTGGCCAGCACGGTGCGGGCCTTGGCCCCGGAAATGCGGACCAGGGCGCGCGCATGCGACTGGTCGGACAGGGAGGCAGGGCCGGACAATGCCGGCGCCAGCGTGTCCATCGTGTGCTTGCCGCCCTTAGACAGGACGAAGAACTGATCCGGCCCGGACCAGATCAGCGTGGCGTCTTGAGCCTGTACCACCGTGGGCGCATTGGGAGCCGCCACGCCGAAACGGCCGTTGGCCACCCGCGCCAGTTCGGCCGCTTTGCCGCGCCGCGCCATCACCTGGATCAGGTCGAAATTGCGGATTTCCGTCAGCGAGACGCCGGCCTCGATGCCGCGTGCGCCATGCGCGCCTGGGGCAAGCGCATGCTCGAGCGGACTGCGGGAAGACCAGGAAAACTCAGCCACGCTGGCGCCCTCCATCCGGATCGTAGAAGACGGGATTGCACAGTTCGACGTCATAGTCCTCGCCGCGCAACGGATCATGTGCATGGACGATCTCGCCGATGCGTTCGCGGCCGCGCTCGACCAGGCCGAGCCCGATCCATTGGTCTGCTGTCGGCGAGAAGCAGACCGAGGTGACATAGCCCTGGTCGTTGCCCGGGCCAGGTGTCTGCCCCTTCGGAATGATATGCGCGCCGGAGCGCAGCCTGCGCGCCTTGTCGACCGGCTTGATGCCGACCACGACCTGACGGTCCGGTGCAACCAGCGCCTCGCGCCCGGCCATGACGCGGCCAATGAAATCCTTTTTGGTCGACATCATCTTGCCGAGACCAAGATCCGCCGCCGTCGTCGTACCGCTCAGTTCCGGTCCGGCGATGTGACCCTTTTCAACCCGCATAACGCCGAGCGCCTCGGTGCCGTAAGGCGTGACGCCGAATGGCGCGCCGGCCAGCATCAGATTGCGCGCCATGGCATCGCCAAAGCGTGCCGGCACCGAAATCTCGAACGCCATCTCGCCGGAGAACGAGATGCGGAACAGCCGCGCCTTGATGCCGCCGCGCAAGCGGACTTCGCGCGCGCCCATGAACGGGAAACCTTCATTGGAAAGGTCTTCCGCCGGATCGACAATCTCCTTGAGCAGGTCACGGGTCTTCGGCCCGGCGATCGAGAACTGTGCCCACTGGTCCGAGACCGAAGTCAGTTGCACGTCGAGTTCGGGAAACAGCACCTGCCGGCAGAATTCGAGATGCTGCATCACCAGTCCGGCCTTGGCCGTCGTGGTGGTCAGGAAATAATGATCCTCGGCCAGCCGCGACGTGGTGCCGTCGTCATAGACCATGCCGTCCTCGCGCAGCATCAATCCGTAGCGGGCCTTGCCGACGGCGAGATTGGAGAAGGTGTTGACATAGACGCGGTCCAGGAAAGCGCCGGCATCCGGGCCGTGCACGTCGATCTTGCCGAGCGTCGAGACATCGCAGAAGCCGACGCCGCCGCGCACCGCCTTGACCTCGCGGGTCACCGATTCCAGCCAGTCCTTCTCGCCGGCGCGCGGATACCACTGCGCGCGCTTCCACAGCCCGGTGTCGACGAAAACAGCACCTTGTTCGGCGGCCCAGTGATGCGACGGTGTCAGCCGCGTCGCATGGAACGTCTCGTCGCGATGATGGCCGGCAAAGGCGCCGATCGCGACGGGCACGTAAGGAGGGCGGTAGATCGTCGTGCCGGTCTCGGGAATGGACCGGCCGCTGACCGCGGCCATGATGGCGAGACCGGCGACATTGGAGGTCTTGCCCTGGTCGGTCGCCATGCCGAGCGTTGTGTATCGCTTCAGATGCTCGACCGATTCAAAGCCTTCGCGCTGCGCCAGTTCGATGTCGGAGGCGGTGACGTCGTGCTGGTAGTCGACAAAGGCCTTGCCCTTGCCGGCAACGTGCCAGAGCGGCTTGAGCGAGAACGCCTCGTCGTCGGCGACAGGGGCGGTGCCTGCCTTGCCGCCGTGCCCGGTGTCATGCGCGGCTGCGCTACCCGCGGCAAAGCCCTGAGCCAAGCAGGCGCCGAGCCCGAAGGCACCGTTGGCGGCGCCCACGGCCACCATTCCGGGAGGCGCGCCATTCGGCACGAAGGCGGCGATGTTATCCAGCCATTTCGGCCGGCCGCGATGATAGGAGGTCAGCCCGACAGCCGGGTTCCAGCCGCCGGAAACGGCAAGCCCGTCGGCTTCGACCTCGGCGCGCGCGCCACCGGTGAGTGACGCAGCGATCTTCCTGACGCCATCCTTGCCGCCATCGACCCCACTGACCGAACCGTGCAGCACCGGGAAGCCGCCCTTGGACGCCAGCGAACGATGGGCGGGCGATACGTCAGGCCGCGCGTCGATGACCGCCGCGATCTGCAACCCGGCGCCGAGTGCGATCTCGACCGTGCGCCAGCCATCCTCATTGTTGGTGAACAGCGCGATGCGTTTGGCCGGCGCTGCCGCGTAGCGCGCGACGTAGGTCCGCATGGCGGAAGCCATCATCACGCCAGGCGTGTCGTTGCCGGCAAAGACGATCGGCCGTTCGATGGCGCCGGCCGCGACCACGCAGCGCCTGGCCACGATCCGCCACAGCCGCTGGCGCACCTGATGCTCCGGCGGCGAGGGCAGATGGTCGTTGACCCGCTCGATGGCGCCATAGGTGCCGCCGTCATAGACCCCGAACAGCGTCGTGCGGGTCATGATGCGGACGTCTGGCAGGGTAGCAAGCTCAGCCAGCGTCCGCGAAAGCCATTCCGCTGCCGGCAGGCCATCGATCGTGCCGCCATCCGCCAGCAGGCGGCCGCCCGGCGAAAAATCCTCCTCGCACAGGATGACACGGGCACCCGAGCGTCCGGCTGCCAAGGCCGCGGCCAGTCCGGCCGGGCCCGAGCCGCCGATCAGCACATCGCAATGCGCCCACGCCTTGTCGTAATGGTCGGGATCGGCGACGCCCGCGGCGCGGCCAAGTCCGGCGGCGCGGCGGATCGCCGGTTCGTAGATCGCTTCCCAGAATTTCGCCGGCCACATGAAGGTCTTGTAGTAGAAGCCGGCGACGAAGATCGGCGCGAACAGCTGGTTGACCGACATCACATCGTGGCGCAGCGATGGCCAGCGGTTCTGGCTAGCGGCCTCTAGCCCTTCATAGAGCTCGGCCGTGGTCGCCTTGGTGTTCGGTTCGCGCCGCGCGCCGGTGCGCAATTCGACCAGCGCGTTCGGCTCTTCCGAGCCAGCGGTGAGGATGCCGCGCGGGCGATGGTATTTGAACGAGCGGCCGACAAGCTTGACGCCATTGGCGATCAGCGCCGAGGCGAGCGTGTCGCCCTGGAAGCCGGAGAACGTCTTGCCGTCGAAACGAAAATTCAGCGGCGCGGAGCGGTCGATCAGGCCGCCGGACGTGAGGCGATGGGATTGGCTGAACGTCACGAGTGCCGGCCTTCCGTGAGTTCGATGAAACGCGAGGGGGTTGCGCTGCCCCTCATCGCTCTGCCGGGCACTTCTCCCCATATAGTCACGGGGAGAAGGACGCCGCCGCCGAAGATTTCGCCAATCATCGACGTTGCAGAAAGGGCGCCGAGGTTGCGGCCAGCCTTCCTCTCCCCGTCGCTATACGGGGAGAGGATGCCGGCAGGCAGGTGAGGGGCGGCGCTGACCTGAACAGAAGAATTCATTTCGCGGCCTGCCTAGCACCGGCGCCCGCCGCCGGCTCAACCGAAGAAATCTCGTGCGTCAGCGTGTTGCGGCCGATCTTCAGCCAGGTCCGGCAGCCGCCGCCATGGTACCAGTATTCGCTGGTCTCGCCGGCGACATTGTCGCGCAGATAGACGTAGTCGAAGACCTCGTCTTCCGAGGCGCCGGCCACCGGCCGCACCGGCTTGGCGTCGCCCAGATAGGTGAATTCGCCGAGTTCGCGTTCGCCGCAGAAGGGACAGACAATGCGCATGGTTCCGTCCGTCCTCAGTGCAGGTTCGGTTGGGCGCCCTGGCCCTTTTCGTCGATCATCGCACCAGTCCGGAAGCGGTCGAGGCGGAACCGTGCGGCTTCTTCGTGCGGCGTGTCGCGAGCCAGCAGATGGGCAAAGACAAAGCCCGATCCCGGCGTCGCCTTGAAGCCGCCATAGCACCAGCCGGCGTTGAGGTAGAGCCCGTCGATCGGCGTCTTGTCGATGATCGGCGAGCCGTCCATCGACATGTCCATGATGCCACCCCACTGGCGCAGCAGGCGCACGCGGCCGATCATCGGCATCAGCGCCATGCCGCCCTCGCAGACATCCTCCATCACAGGCATGTTGCCGCGCTGGGCGTAGGAATTGTAGCCGTCGATGTCGCCGCCGAAGACCAGCCCGCCCTTGTCCGACTGGCTGACGTAGAAATGGCCGGCACCGAAGGTCATGACACCGGGGATCAGCGGCTTGATCGCTTCGGAGACGAAGGCCTGCAGCACATGGCTTTCGATCGGCAGGCGCAGGCCCGCCATCGCCGCGACGCGCGAGGAACTGCCGGCGACCGCCATGCCGACCTTGCCGGCGCCGATCTTGCCGCGCGAGGTCTCGACGCCGGTCACCTTGCCGTTGGCGTCGCGGGTAAAGCCGGTCACCTCGCAGTTCTGGATGATGTCGACGCCGAGCGCGCTCGCCGCATGGGCATAGCCCCAGACCACGGCATCGTGGCGCGCCGTGCCGCCACGCCGCTGCAAGAGCCCGCCTTGCACGGGAAAGCGCGCATTGTCGAAGTTCAGGAACGGGATCATCTTCTTGACCGCGGCGAGGTCGAGCAGTTCGGCATCGATGCCATTGATGCGCATGGTGTTGCCGCGCCGCGCATAGGCGTCGCGCTGTGCGTCGGAATGGTAGAGGTTGATGACGCCGCGCTGGCTGACCATCGTGTTGTAGTTGAGGTCCTGCTCCATCCGTTCCCACAGCTTCATCGACAGTTCGTAGAAGCCGGTGTTGCCGGGCAGGCCATAATTGGAGCGGATGATGGTGGTGTTGCGGCCGGCATTGCCGGAGCCGATCCAGCCCTTTTCCAGCACGGCGACATTCTTGATGCCGTACTCGCTGGCGAGAAACCATGCGGTGGCCAGGCCATGGCCGCCGCCGCCGATGATCACCACGTCGTAGCGATCCTTCGGCGTGGCGTCGCGCCAGGTGCGCTGCCAGTTCTTGTGGCCGGACAGGGCGGCGCGGGCGAGCGAGAAGATCGAGTATTTCATCAGTTCATTCCGAGGTCGCTCGCATTCGCTGGGAGTTAGATATCCAACGTGTGGTCGCGCTCCCATTGCGTGAAGTGCGAAGCATAGGAATTCCATTCCTGGTGCTTCAGCTTTAGGTAGGCCGACGAGAATTCCTCACCCAGCGCCGCCTTCAGCGATTTGTCCTTGTCGAACTCGCGCAGCGCGTCGAGCAGGTTGAGCGGCAGCTTCGGCGCGCCCTTCACGGTGTGACCGTGCTGGTACATGTCGATGTCGTAGCGCTTGCCGGGGTCGGCCTTCGAGCGGATGCCGTCGAGGCCGGCGGCGATGATGACCGCCTGCAGGAGATAGGGGTTTGCCGCGCCGTCGGGCAGGCGCAGTTCGAAACGGCCGGGGCCGGGCACGCGCACCATGTGGGTGCGGTTGTTGCCGGTCCAGGTCACCGTGTTCGGCGCCCAGGTCGCGCCCGAAATGGTGCGCGGTGCGTTGATGCGCTTGTAGGAATTGACCGTCGGGTTGGTGATCGCAGCAAGCGCGGATGCATGCTTCATGATGCCGCCGAGGAAATTCTTGCCCTTGGCCGACAGGCCGAGTTCCATCGCATTGTCGGCAAAGACGTTGGTCTTGCCGGCCTTGTCCCACACCGAGATGTGCGCATGGCAGCCATTGCCGGTCAGGCCCTGGAAGGGCTTCGGCATGAATGTCGCGCGCAGGCCATGCTTTTCCGCGATCGACTTGACCATGAATTTGAAGAAGGAATGCTTGTCGGCGGTCGCCAGCGCATCGTCGAAGGCCCAGTTCATCTCGAACTGGCCGTTGGCATCCTCGTGGTCGTTCTGGTAGGCGCCCCAGCCGAGCGCCAGCATATGGTCGCAGATCTCGGCAATCACGTCATAGCGGCGCATCACCGCTTGCTGGTCGTAGCAGGGCTTCGACGCGGTGTCATATTCGTCGGAGATCGTCTTGCCGTCCGGCGAGATCAGGAAGAACTCGGCCTCGACGCCGGTCTTGACGTGCATGCCGTCGCTGGCCGCCTCGGCGATCAGTCGCTTTAACGTGTTGCGCGGTGCCTGGTCGACCTCCTTGTCGTCCATGATGCAATTGGCGGCGACCCAGGCAACTTCCGGTTTCCACGGCAGCTGGATCACCGAATCCGGATCCGGCACCGCCAGCATATCGGGATGGGCCGGCGTGAGATCAAGCCATGTGGCGAACCCGGCAAAGCCGGCGCCGTCCTTCTGCATGTCGGCGATGGCCTGCGCCGGCACCAGCTTGGCGCGCTGGCCACCGAACAGGTCGGTGTAGGAAATCATGAAATATTTGACGTTTTTCGCCCTTGCGAAGTCTGCAAGATCAGCTGTCACGGAAGTTTCCCCATTTTTTTGTCGATTGGTGGCCCCAGAGCGTGTGGGCTTCGGCCCTTCGTTGATCAGAAGCCGTTCTTCCCCGGTATCCAGTTGGTGCCGGCCAGCGGCACGCCGGCCATGGCGGCGGCCTCGATCGTCAGCGCGACAAGGTCCTCGGGTTCGAGATTGTGCAGGCTGTTCTTGCCGCACGCGCGGGCGATAGTCTGAGCTTCCAGTGTCATCACCTTGAGGTAGTTCGCCAGCCGGCGCCCGGCGGCGACCGGGTCGACGCGCTTCATCAGTTCCGGGTCCTGCGTGGTGATGCCGGCCGGGTCGCGGCCCTCGTGCCAGTCGTCATAGGCGCCCGCCGTGGTGCCGAGCTCGTTGTACTCGGCCTCCCAGCGTGGGTCGTTGTCGCCGAGCGCGACAAGGGCAGCCGTGCCGATCGAGACCGCATCGACGCCCAGCGCCAGCGCCTTGGCGACATCGGCGCCGTTGCGGATGCCGCCGGAGACGATCAGCTGCACCTTGCGGTGCATGCCGAGATCCTGCAGTGCCTGCACCGCCGGCCTGATGCAGGCAAGCGTCGGCTGGCCGACATTTTCGATGAACACTTCCTGCGTGGCCGCCGTGCCGCCCTGCATGCCGTCGACGACGACGACATCGGCGCCGGCTTTCACGGCAAGCGCCGTATCGTAATAGGGGCGGGCGCCGCCGACCTTGACGTAGATCGGCTTTTCCCAGTCGGTGATTTCGCGCAGTTCGAGGATCTTGATCTCGAGATCGTCGGGCCCGGTCCAGTCGGGATGGCGCGAGGCCGAGCGCTGGTCGATGCCTTTCGGCAGCGTGCGCATTTCGGCGACGCGGTCGGAAATCTTCTGGCCGAGCAGCATGCCGCCGCCGCCGGGCTTGGCGCCCTGGCCGACGACGACTTCGATGGCATCGGCACGGCGCAGGTCGCGCAGGTTCATGCCGTAGCGCGATGGCAGGTATTGGTAGACCAACGTCTTCGAATGGCCGCGCTCTTCCTCGGTCATGCCGCCATCGCCTGTGGTGGTCGAGGTGCCCGACAGGGTCGCGCCGCGTCCGAGCGCTTCCTTGGCCGGGCCGGACAGCGAGCCGAAGCTCATGCCGGCGACGGTGATCGGGATCTTGAGTTCGATCGGCTTCTTGGCATGGCGTGAACCGAGCACGACGCTGGTGTCGCAGCGCTCGCGATAGCCTTCCAGTGGATAGCGCGAAATCGAAGCACCGAGGAACAGCAGGTCGTCGAAATGCGGCAGCTTGCGCTTGGCGCCGGCGCCACGGATATCGTAGATCCCCGTCGCCGCGGCGCGGCGGATTTCAGAAAGCGTGTAGTCGTCGAAGGTCGCGGATTTGCGCGGCGTCGTCGGCGGGTTCCTGTAGGTCATGCTGCCTCAATACGCGTCGGCGTTGWCGATATTGAAATTGTAGAGTGTGCGCGCCGAGCCGTAGCGTTTGAAGTCCGACGGCTTGACGCCGGTGACGCCGGCACGGTCGAGCAGGCCTTGCAGCAACTCCAGGTGTTCGGCCCGCATCTCCTTGGCGATGCAGTCGGCACCGAGGCTGTCGACCTTTCCGCGCACGAACAGTCGCGCCTCGTAGATGGAATCGCCCAGCGCATCGCCCGCATCGCCCAGCACCACCAGATTGCCGGACTGCGCCATGAAGGCCGACATGTGGCCGATATTGCCGTGCACGACGATGTCGATGCCCTTCATCGAAATGCCGCAACGCGACGAGGCATTGCCTTCGATGACCAGCAGGCCACCCTTGCCGGTGGCGCCGGCATACTGGCTGGCATCGCCCTTCACGGTGATCGAACCCGACATCATGTTCTCGCCGACGCCGGGCCCGGCCGAGCCATGCACAGTGATGGCGCTGCCGGAATTCATGCCGCCGCAATAATAGCCGACGCTGCCGCGCACATCGATGGTAACAGGCTGGTCGACGCCGACGGCGACCGAATGATTGCCTTTCGGGTTCAGCACTTCCCACGCCGTTTCATTCGAGCCGGGCGCCAGATTATGCAGCGCCTGGTTGAGCTCGCGCAACGACATCTGGTCGAGGTCGAAGACCCGGGAAGCGTGGTCGTGCGCCGCCGTCTTTGAAAGTTTGGTTGCCGGCATGAACTCAATGCTCCCAGAAATAGACGGTTGCGGGCTCGGGTTCCCAGACCCTCGCATTGTCTATGCCGGGCAGTTTGGTCAGCGCACGATACTCCGAGCCGAAGGCGACATACTGGTCGGTCTCGGCCATCACGGCGGGCTTGCAGGCGATCGGATCGCGCACCACGCCAAAGCCGTTCTTGGTGCCGACGACAAAGGTGAAGAAGCCGTCGAGGTCGGAGAGCGTGCCCTCCAGCGCTTCGCCGAGATTCTTGCCATGCGCCATCTGCGAGGAGAGATAGGCGGCTGCGACCTCGGTGTCGTTTTCGGTCTCGAAGGTCATGCCTTCGCGGATCAGTTCGCGGCGGACATTGTTGTGGTTGGACAGCGAACCATTGTGCACCAGGCACTGGTCGGCCCCGGTCGAGAACGGATGCGCGCCCATCGTCGTCACCGCAGATTCCGTCGCCATGCGGGTATGGCCGATGCCATGCGTGCCGGTCATGCTGCGGACGTCGAAGCGGTCGACCACCGCCTCGGGCAGGCCGACCTCCTTGTAGATTTCGACCACGTCGCCGGCGCCCATGATGCGGATGTCGGGGCGCAGCGCCTGGATCGCCTCGCGCGCCTCGTCGATCTTGTCAGGCGTGGTCCTGACGACCGCATGGGTCGATTTGACAGTGATCGTCACTGGCGTGCCGATGGCCTTGGCGAGTTCGGCATCGAGGCCGCGGAAATCGCGTTCCGGCTTGGCCGACTGGATGGTGATCTTGGCCTCATTCCTGGAAGGCGCGCCATAGATGGCGATGCCGGCGCTGTCCGGACCCCGATCGCTGAGCGAGATCAGCATCTGCGACAGCATCGAGCCAAGCTGGGGTTCCAGCGACTTGTCCTTCAAAAACAGTCCGACAATTCCACACATGTCAGCCTCCCGGTGTTTGCAGCTCTGAGATGATGTACCGAATGAGTCCCCTGAATTCAATCGTATGAAAAAAATATTCCTCCAGTTACGTATGTTTCTCAATGCCGGTCTGCGCGCCATCATTGTCTCGTCGGACCTTGTGAACCCATTTGGCGGTGCGGATGCGGGCTATCCTGTAGGCGTCGAGGATCGACAACGCATAAATCAGGAAGCCGCCGGCATGACGGCCGACAAAGCTGGCGTCCGGCGGTGCGATCTTGGCGGTGRCCCATGCCAGGATCACCATGAAGAAAAGAAATTGCAGGCCGCGCACCGGCACGCCCAGAATGACGTGTCCGCTCGCCGGCAGAACGATTGCCGCGCCGAGCACCAGATACGGGTTGGGAGGGGCGGGTACAGTGACGGAACTGGTCATGCGGCCTGCCGATCGCTTTTGTTGATGGCGTCGCGAAGTGCCGACACCGACACCAGCAGTCTTTCGATCAGCACTGGGTCAAGTGTGGCATCCCCAAATTCGGCTTGCCGGAACACGCCGTAGCGTGCCCGCTCGGCCTCGGCCAGCAGCCAGACGATGCGTATGCCCTTGGGTGTGATCAGCAGTTCCTTGGCGCGCCCTTCGGAGAAGATCTCGACATGGCTGGCGATGATGCCTTGGGGAAAACGCGCGCCCCTGCGATCGGTGCGCAGCACTGCCTCGGCTGGAAATCCCGGAGCCTTCGGCAGCGTATGGTCGAGATGATCGAAATTGGAGAAGGTCGTCGGCGAGCCCGGCCGCATCATCATGTCGAAGGTGCCGGGCACCGACACGGGCTCGGTGATCGAGACGCTCAGCCAGCGTGCCGGAAGTTTTCGTGTTGCCAGCGTATCGACGATCGTGCGCACCTGGACGCGTCGGCCGTTCCAGGAACCTTCCCATGTGATGACACCGGCGGTGCCGTCCGAAACATCGGCAGCGTCGGCAATGACGGTACGAACGCTGGCATGCTCGATGGCGAGCGCCACTGACGCCCTGTTGCGGCTGGCGCGCGCCAGCCAGGCAAGATGAAGGACGAGGGCCAGGACAATTGCTCCGGCAAAGAGTGCTGACGTCACCTCGGACATTTTGTCATGCCAGGCCCGTCCAGGATCCGGACGGGCCTACTCCCATCAATAACCCTGCGGCTTCGGCCACGGCATGGTGAACTGATCGCCACGCCGCACGAATTTGTAGCGGTAGAAATGGAACCATAGCGAGATCAGGAAATAGAAGGCGACCATGGCGATCAGCTGTGAGCCGAAGCCGAGGAAGATGGCGAAGAAGGTCACCACGCACAGGCAGAACAGCACGATCGCCGGCAGAGGATGGAACGGATGCGTATAGCCGCGGCGGATCGAGCCGAGCGGCCATTTCTTCCTGAACATGACGATGTTGATGCTCATGAACGTGTATTGCAGCACACCCGACAGGATCGAGAAAGTGATCGCCTGGTTGAGGTCGGCGATGAAGGCGAAGGCCAGCGCGATCGGCAGCAGGAACAGGATCGAGCGATAGGGCGTGCGGTATTTCGGATGCACGGCCGAGAACCATGTCGGCAGGTAGCGGT
>NZ_JBFULQ010000010.1:0-30061 GCF_054049815.1 Mesorhizobium sp. P5_C1
CGTATTGATCATGAAGTTGCAATGCAGCGGCGACATCTGGGCACCGCCGATCATCAGGCCGCGGCAGCCCGCCTTGTCGATCTCCTTCCAGGCTGACGTGCCTTCGGGATTCTTGAAGGTCGAGCCGCCGGTCTTTTCGCGGATCGGCTGCACGGTCTCGCGATGGTTCTGCACCGCGTCCATCGCCGCCTTGATCGCGGTCTTGTCCTCGGCAAATCCCTCGAACAAAGCCGAGGTGAAGATCAGCCCGGAAGGTGCCGCCGAATGGCGGTAGGCGTAACCCATGTCGGCATTGCTCAGCGTTTGCACATTGCCCTTGCGGTCGAGCGCACGCACCTCGACGACGCGTTCGCGCGTCTCGACGCCGTTGGCGCCGGCGTTCATCCGCAGCGCGCCGCCGATGGCGCCCGGAATGCCGTGATAGAAATGAAAGCCGCCAATGCCGGCTTCCAGCGCCACGGCGGCAACGCGCTTGTCGGGCGTGGCCGCGCCCGCCTTGATCGTGGTCGGCGAAACAACTTCTGCCTCACCAAACCCCTTAGCCGAAAGCCGGATGACAAAACCCGGAATGCCGCCGTCACGAACCAGAAGGTTCGAGCCGACGCCGACGACGGTCAGCGGTATTTCCTCGGGAACGGCTTTGAGGAAGGCGGCCAGGTCCTCCTCGTCGGCCGGCTGGAACAGCACTTCGGCCAGCCCCCCGGCGCGAAACCAGGTGATCTTGTCCATCTCGGCATTCGGCGTGAGGCGGCCACGCAGGCCGGCAAGCCGGTCGCCAAGTCTGTCGATCAGGGCCTGGCCATACATCATGAGACCGTCCCGCCAAGCTCCTTGGGCAACGCATAAGCCCATTGGGTGATGTTTCCGGCGCCGAGGAAGACGACGAAGTCGCCGGGCTTGGCCAGATCGCGGATGATCGGCGCGATTGCTGCCGGACCTTCGATGTAGCGTGCGTCGCGATGGCCGCCGGCGCGGATGCGCGACACCAGGGCATCCGAGGTCACGCCTTCGATCGGTTCTTCACCGGCCGCGTAGACCGGCGCCACCATCACCGTGTCGGCGTCGTTAAAACAGGTGGAAAACTCGTTGAACAGGTCGTGCAGCCGGGTGAAGCGATGCGGCTGGGCAATGGCGATGACGCGGCCCTTAGTGGCGCTGCGCGCCGCCTTCAGCACAGCCGAGATCTCGACCGGATGATGGCCGTAATCGTCGAACACATCGACGCCGTTCCATGAACCGGTATGAGTGAAGCGGCGTTTGACGCCGGCGAAGGACGACAGGCCCTTCTTGATCGCCTCGGCGGACAGGCCAAGTTCATGCGCGACAGCGATCGCCGCCGTCGCGTTGGAGACGTTGTGGCGGCCGGGCATCGGCAAGCGCAGGCCGGCGATCGTCGTCTGGCCACCGCTCTTGCGGTTGCGGATCACCACGTCGAATTCCGAAATGGCACCCGCCATGCGGTGGTTGGTGAAGCGCACGTCGGCCTGCGCGTTCTCGCCATAGGTGATGACGCGGCGGTCCTCGATGCGGCCGACCAGGGCCTGCACTTCCGGGTGGTCGGTGCACATCACGCCGAAGCCGTAGAACGGCACGTTCTCGACGAACTGGCGGAACGCCTCGCGCACCTTGTCGAAGCTGCCATAGTGGTCGAGGTGCTCGG
Organism: Mesorhizobium sp. P5_C1; assembly: GCF_054049815.1. Classification (NCBI taxonomy): domain Bacteria; kingdom Pseudomonadati; phylum Pseudomonadota; class Alphaproteobacteria; order Hyphomicrobiales; family Phyllobacteriaceae; genus Mesorhizobium; species Mesorhizobium sp. P5_C1. Next base: position 1,661 of record NZ_JBFULQ010000010.1, read on the forward strand.
GATCGATGTTGGTGACGACGGCGATTTCGGCCGGCAGCTTGAGGAATGTGCCGTCGCTCTCGTCGGCCTCGACCACCATCCATTCGCCATCGCCCATGCGCGCATTGGTGCCATAGGCATTGATGATGCCGCCATTGATGACCGTCGGATCGAGCCCACCGGCTTCGAGCAACGTCGCCACCATCGAGGTCGTCGTCGTCTTGCCATGCGTGCCGCCAATCGCCACCGCCTGGCGAAAACGCATCAGCTCGGCCAGCATCTCGGCGCGGCGCACGATCGGCAGCAGCTTCTCGCGCGCGGCCTTCAGTTCGGGGTTTGTTTTCTTGATCGCCGTCGAGACGACGACAACCTCGGCATCGCCGAGATTTTCGGCCTGGTGGCCGACGAAGCATTCGATGCCCTTGTCGCGCAGCCGCTGCACATTGGCGCTGTCGGCCTGATCGGACCCCTGCACCTTGTAGCCGAGATTGTGCAGCACTTCGGCGATGCCGCTCATGCCGATGCCGCCAATACCGATGAAATGCACAAGGCCGATGGTCTGCGGCATCTTCATACGTGCGTCCCCTTCCTGAAGTCTGAAACGGTTTTTTGGGACGCAATAGCCTCTGTAAGATCGGCGAGCAACCGTGCCGCGTCGGGCCGGCCGGCCGATTTCGCTCCCGCCGCCATGGCCGCCAGCCGCTCGGGGCTGTCCATCAGCCCACCGATGAGGGCCGCGATGCGCTCGGGCGAAAGCGAGGATTGCGGGTGCACTTCGCCACCGCCAGCGGCGGCAAGGGCCGCCGCGTTCGCCGCCTGGTCGTGGTCGAGCGCATAGGGATATGGCACCAGCAGCGCCGGCCGGCCGATGACGGCGATCTCCGAAACGGTCGAGGCGCCGGAGCGCGACACCACCAGATGCGCCGCCGCTATGCGTTGCGCCATGTCGGTGAAGAAGGGCGAGACTTCGGCGGCGACGCCAAGTGCGGCATAGGCCGCCTTCACCCGCGCCACGTCATCGGCGCGCGCCTGCTGCGTGATCAGCAACCGCTTGCGTTGCGTATCGGAAAGCAGCGCGACGGCCGCCGGCACCGCGTCCGAAAAGAACTGCGCACCCTGGCTCCCGCCGAACACCAACAGCCTGAACGGCTGCTCCCCGGTCGATGCCGCATAAGGCGTCTTGGCCGCTTCCAGCACGGGAGGCCGGACCGGATTGCCTGTCGTCACCGTCTTGGCGCCGGTGGCACTGGCGTCCTGTGGCAGGAAGCCGCCGGCGATGGCGTCGACACGCCCGGCCAGCGCCCGGTTGGCGCGCCCCATCACTGCGTTCTGCTCATGGATCAGCGTCGGCACCTTGCGCCGTGTCGCCGCATAGAGCGGCGGCAAGGTCGGGTAGCCACCAAAGCCGACGACCGCATCCGGCTTGATCCTGGCGATGACCGCGGAGGCCTGGCGCACACCGCGCCAGATTTTCCAGAAGGCACCAAGCAGGGCGATGGGATTCTTCGAGCCCATTGTCGCCGACTGGATCGGATGGATGGCGGCCGCCGGGAAATGGGCGGCGAACCGCTCGGCGCGGTCGTCGGTGGCCAGATGCACCGTCCAGCCGCGCTCGTTCAGCTCATGCGCCAGCGCCTCGGCCGGAAACAGATGCCCGCCGGTTCCACCTGCCGCGAGAAGGATGACGCCTCTCGCCATATCACTCCGCCGGCAAGGCGCGTTGCGGCAAGGCAAAGCCCATCTGCTTGCGCTTTTCGGGCCGCTTGCGCGTCAGCGCCAGCACCATGCCCATCGAGATGGCGATGGCGATCTGCGAGGAGCCACCATAGGAGATGAATGGCAGCGTCATGCCCTTGGCCGGCACGAGCTGCAGGTTGACGCACATGTTGATGACGGCCTGCAGGCCGAACACCGTGACGAGGCCGCCGACCGCATAGCGGGTGAAGTCGTCATGTTCCTTCAGCGCCGTGTTGAGGCCGCGCAGCACGATGAAGGCGAAGATCGACATGATGAAGAAGCACATGATCAACCCGAATTCCTCGCCGGCGACCGAAAAGACGAAGTCGGCATGGCTGTCCGGGATGACCCGCTTGACGGTGCCCTCGCCCGGCCCGACGCCGAACCAGCCGCCATTGATCAGCGCCTCGCGGCCCATGTCGACTTGGAACGTGTCGCCTTCGCCGGTGAGGAACTTGTCGATGCGCAAGGCGACGTGCGGAAACACCGAATAGGCGGCAAATACGCCGCCGACGCCCGCGCCACCAAGCGCGATGATCCACAGCCATGGGAGCCCGGCCATGAAGAACATCACACCCCAGGTGCCGGTCACCAGCATCGTCTGGCCGAGGTCCGGTTGCGCCACCAGCAGTGAGACGACCAGCGCCAGCAGCAGCATGGCAAACAGATTGCCCGGAATGTCGGGCTGGCGCTTGTGCTCGGCAAACAGCCAGGCGCACATGATGACGAAGGCGGGCTTGAGGAATTCCGACGGCTGGATCGACAGGCCGGCCAGCGACACCCAACGGCGCGCGCCTTTCACTTCGACGCCGATGTAGAGCACCGCCACCATCAGCACCAGCATCAGGCACAGCATGATCAACGCCATGCGCCGGATCTGCCGGGATTCGAGGAAGGACACCGCCAGCATCACGCCGAGCGCCGGAACGGTAAAGATGATCTGCCTGGTGGCGAAATGGAAGCTGTCGAGGCCGATGCGTTCGGCCACCGCCGGGCTGGCGGCAAAGGACAGCACGATGCCGAGCCCCATCAGCGACAGGAACGCCGCCAGGAACCAGCGATCGATCGTCCACCACCAGGTCGCAACCGGACTTTTATCGAGACGGCTCTGCATTATCGTGCCCCTCCGATGGGTTTCACACCCTCGATAGCATTCGCAGCTTGCCTGAAGGCTTCGCCGCGGACTTCGAAATTCTTGAACTGGTCGAAACTGGCGCAGGCCGGCGACAACAGAACCACCACTTCGCTCGCATCGTCTTGAGCCGCATCATGCGCGGCATGTTCGACCGCAGCGGCCAGCGTGCCCGATATTTCGTAGGACACGGCCTCGCCCAGTGTCGCCGAAAAGGCGGGCGCCGCCTCGCCGATCAGATAGGCCTTGGCGATGCGCGGGAAGAAGCCGCGCAGCGGCTCAATGCCGCCCTCCTTGGGCAGGCCGCCGGCGATCCAGTAGATGCGCGGAAAGCTCGACAAAGCCGGTGCCGCCGCGTCGGCATTGGTCGCCTTGGAATCGTTGACGAACAGCACATGATCCTTGCGGCCGACCTGCTCCATGCGGTGTGCAAGGCCGGGAAAACTTTCCAGTCCGGATTGGATTTCGCCGAGGTCCAGCCCGACCTTGAGGCAAGCAGCGACCGCCGCCAACGCGTTCTGCGCATTGTGCTGGCCGCGCAGCGAGCCGATGCCTTCGAGGAAAGCGACGCGGCTGTAGCGACCGTTCACCGCCTCCATCAGGTTGCCGCCGTCGGCGAAATAGCCGTCGGTCAGCGGCAGCCGCTTGGAAATACGGATGACATGCCGCCCCGCCCGCTCCAGCCGCTCGGCAATCTGAGCGCACCAGGAATCGTCGATGCCGATGATCGCAGTCTCGCTGCCGGCCACCAGCCGTTCCTTGATCGAGGCGTAGTGCTGCATGGTGCCGTGCCGATCGAGATGGTCCGGCGTCAAATTGAGCAGGATGCCGGCCGTCGGGTTGATCGAGGGCGCGAGATCGATCTGGTACGACGAGCATTCGACGACATAATGCCGATTGGGCTCGGGCGGATCGAGCGTCATCACCGCGCGGCCGATATTGCCGCCCATCTGCGTGTCGCGACCCGCCGCTTTGAGGATATGCGCGGTCAATGCGGTCGTCGTCGACTTGCCGTTGGTGCCGGTGATGGCGATGAACGGCGCTGCCGGCGCGGCGAGCATCCGTTCGCGGCAGAAAAGCTCGATGTCGCCAATGATCTCGACGCCGGCACCACGCGCCAGTTCCACCGTCCAATGCGGCTTGGGATGCGTCAGCGGCACGCCCGGCGACAGCACGAAAGCCGAGAACTTCGCCCAGTCGGCGCCGCGCAAATCGCTGGTTGCGATGCCGTCCGCCGCCGCCTTGGCAACGCTGTCGGGGTTGTCGTCCCAGGCCAGCACGTCCGCCCCGCCGGCGATCAGCGCGCGCGCCGTCGCGATCCCCGAGCCACCGAGCCCGAAGAGCGAAACGCGCTTGCCTGCGAAGGATGCGGCGGGGATCAAGCGGCCTCCTATCTCAGCTTCAGGGTGGACAGGCCGACCAGCGCCAGGATGACGGCGATGATCCAGAATCGGATCACCACCTGGCTTTCGGTCCAGCCGAGCTTTTCGAAATGATGGTGGATCGGCGCCATCAGGAACACCCGCTTGCCGGTCATCTTGAAGTAGCCGACCTGGATGATGACCGACAGGATTTCGACGACGAACAATCCGCCGACGATGACCAGCACGATTTCGTGCTTGGTGGCGACGGCAACCGTGCCGATCAGGCCACCCATGGCCAGCGAGCCGGTGTCGCCCATGAAGATCGCCGCCGGCGGCGCGTTGAACCAGAGGAAGCCGAGGCCGGCGCCGATGACCGCGCCGAGCACGACCGCCAGTTCGCCGGTGCCGGGCACGAAATGGATCTGCAGATATTCTGCGAACACGGCGTTGCCGGACAGATAGGCGATGACGCCGAAGGACGCCGCCGCGATCATGATCGGCACGATCGCCAGCCCGTCGAGGYCGTCGGTCAGGTTCACCGCATTGCCGGCGCCGACGATGACGAAGCAGGAGAACGGGATGAAGAACCAGCCGAGATTGATGATGAATTCCTTGGCGAAGGGGAATGTCAGCGACGACGAGAACGGCGCCTGGCCGTTATGCATGATCACCCAGGCGGCGATGCCGGCAATGACGAATTCGAGCGCCAGCCGTGCCTTGCCGGAAAAGCCGAGATGCGACTGTTTGGTCACCTTCAGATAGTCGTCGTAGAAGCCGATCGAGCCGAAGCCCAGCGTCACCAGCAGCACCACCCAGACATAGATGCTCGACAGGTTTGCCCACAGCAGCGACGACCCGATGATGCCCGACAGGATCATCAGCCCGCCCATGGTCGGGGTGCCGGCCTTCTTGAAATGCGTCTGGGGGCCGTCGGCGCGGATCGGCTGGCCCTTGCCTTGCCGCAACCGCAGCGAATTGATGATGGTCGGTCCGAAGATGAAGACGATGAGTGCCGACGTGATCAGCGCCCCGCCGGTGCGGAAGGTGATGTAGCGGAAGACATTGAAGACCGAGATCTTGTCCGCAAAATCGACGAGCAGTGTGAACATGCGCTTATCGTCCCCCGACCTAGGTCTGTTTGCTTGTCGTTTGAGCCGGGAACTTGCCCAGCAGCGCATCGACCAGTTTTGCAAAACCGATGCCCTTCGACGATTTGATCATCACCACGTCGCCCGGTTTCAGCGCGGCAAGCAGCACCGGCTTCAGTTCCTCGACGCCGGCGCGGTATTCCGTCTCGATTTCGCCTGGCAGCCTCTCGGCCAGCGCCCGCATTTCCGGCCCGCCGAGAAAGACCGTCTGCGTCCCGGTGCCGACGATGAGATCGGCAAGGGCGGCATGCAGCTTGGCCGAATGGTCGCCGAGTTCCAGCATGTCGCCTAGCACGGCGATGCGGCGGCCCTCGCCTGTCACCGGCGTCGCATTGAGCAGCGCCATGGCGGCGCCCATCGACGCCGGGTTGGCGTTGTAACTCTCGTCGATCAGCGTGATCGGCCCGCCGGGGTGGCGCAGCACATGGCGCTTGCCACGGCCGCGCTCGGCCGAAAGATCGGCCAGCGCCAGCGCCGCTCTGTCGAGATCGGCGCCGACCAGATGCGCCGCACCCAGCACCGCCAGCACGTTCTGCACCATGTGGCGGCCGGGCGCACCGACCCGGGCCGTCACCTCGTGGCCGCCGATCCTGGCGGTGATGTCGGAATGGTCGGCATGGAGATCGCATTTGATCAGCCTGAAGGTCGAGCGCGCATTCTCGCCGAAGCCGTACACGTGCTCGACTCCGGCGGCATGCGCCATCTTGTCCAGAAGCTTCCAGCGCCCATCGTCGCGATTGAGGACGGCTGCGCCGTCAGGCTCCAGGCCTTCGAATATCTCGGCCTTGGCCCTGGCGATCTCATCGAGATTGCGGAAGAAGCCAAGATGCGCCGCCGCGATCATGGTGACGATGGCGACATGCGGCCTCACCATCTTGACCAGTGGCCGGATTTCGTCGGGATGGTTCATGCCGATTTCGAACACGGCATAGTCGCAATCGACCGGCATCCGCGCCAGCGTCAGCGGCACCCCCCAGTGATTGTTGAAGGACTGCGCCGAGGCATGCACCTTGCCGACCGCCGACAGCACGTGGCGCAGCGCTTCCTTTGTGGTGGTCTTGCCGGCCGAACCGGTCACAGCGATGATCTTGGCCTCGGAACGAGCGCGCGCAGCGACACCAAGCTTCTCAAGTGCCACCAGCACGTCTTCGACGACGATGATCGGTGCCGTCAGCCGACCGAGCGACGGCAGCTTGCCTTCCGCCACCACCAGCACGCCGGCGCCGGCCTTGATGGCGGCAGTGGCGAAGTCATGACCATCCATCACCTCGCCCTTGATGGCGAAGAAGGCGTCGCCCGGTTGCAGGCTGCGGCTGTCGATCGAAATACCGGATATGCCTTCCGGCATCGGCCCGAGCGGCCGCCCGTCCATGCCGGCAACCAGTGCCTCGGAGGTCCACAGCAAGCTCATGCGGCACGCTCCCGCAGCGCCGCGCGGACTTCCTCATGATCTGAGAAATGCAGCGTTTCAGTGCCGATCGTCTGGCCTTCCTCGTGGCCCTTGCCGGCCACGATCAGCGTGTCGCCGGCATGCAGCATAGCGACCGCCTCGTGTATCGCCTGGCGCCGGTCACCGATTTCGATGGCGTCTGGCGCGGCGGCAAGAATAGCGGCGCGGATCGTTTCCGGCACTTCCGAGCGCGGATTGTCGTCGGTGACGATGACCACATCGGCGAGCCGCGTCGCGATCTCGCCCATGATCGGCCGCTTGCCGCGATCGCGGTCGCCGCCACAGCCGAACACGACGATGACGCGACCGGTGGTGAACGGGCGCACCGAGGCCAGCACGTTTTCCAGCGCATCGGGCTTGTGAGCGTAGTCGACATAGACCGGCGCGCCGTTGGTGGTGGTGCCAACAAGGTCGAGCCGGCCCGGCGCGCCCTTCAGTTTCTCCAATGCCAGCAAGGCTTTGGCGACAGGTGTTCCAGTGGAAATGGCAAGCCCCGCGGAAACCAGCGCGTTCGATATCTGGAAATCGCCGGCGAGCGGCAGGTCGACCTCGTAGAGCACGCCGCCAGCCTCGACCTCGGCGCGCTGGCGATGGCGCTCGTGCTCGACTCGCTTCAGCTTGAGGAAATCGCCATGGCGGCCAACCGTCAGCACGTCGAGCCCGGCAGCCTGCGCCGCCTGGATCGTCGGCGCCGACCACGGATCGTCGGCGAAAATGACGGCCGGCGCGCCTTTCGGCAGCAACGTGTCGAACAGGCGCAATTTGGCGCGGTGGTAGTCCTCGACGGTCGGATGATAGTCCATATGGTCGCGGCCGAGATTGGTGAAGCCGCCTGCCGCCAGCTTGACGCCGTCGAGGCGGCGCTGGTCGAGCCCATGGCTGGAGGCTTCCATCGATGCGTGGGTGACGCCGGCATCCGCCAATTCCTTGAGCAGCTGGTGCAAGGCGACCGGATCGGGTGTCGTCAACGAGCCATACTCGTTGCGACCCGGCGCCACCACGCCGGTGGTGCCGATCGAAGCGGCGGCATAGCCGGCCTGCTCCCAGATCTGCCTGGTGAAGGCGGCGACCGATGTCTTGCCGCTGGTGCCGGTCACCGCGACCATGGTCTCAGGCTGCTTGCCGAAATAGCGGGCCGCGCTTAGCGCCAGCGCCAGGCGCGGATCATCGACCGCCAGCACTGGAACCGGCAACCCGGCGATGGCGCTGCCTGCGACGATTGCGGCGGCGCCACGCCGGGCAGCGTCGGCGGCATAGGTGGCGCCATCCGCCTTGGTACCGGCGAGCGCGAAGAAGACGACGCCGGGCTTTACCTGGCGGGAATCCGACGAAATCCCGGTAACCTCCAGATCGGCGGAAGCTGTTCCTTCGACTGGCAGGATACCGGCTAGATCTCTGAGCTTCATCGAGTCCCGTTCACCACAACAAAATAGCGCGCAGTTGCCGGCGCGCCCCAAGAATCACTGATAGGAAACCAGCGTTGCACCATTTTCATGGCTGAAATCTGGCTTCACGCCAAGCATGGCCGCTGAACGCTTGATGATATTACCGGCGATAACCCCCGCATTCGCGGCCGCGACGTCGGTCATGCCAGGCTTTTCCGGGTGCGGGGCGTCGGCGATCGTAAACACGAGGTATTGCGGATCGTCCATCGGGAAAGCGGCGACGAAGGTATTGAAGTTCAATTCCTTCGAGTAGCGGCCATTGATGACCTTCTCGGCTGTTCCGGTCTTGCCACCAACGCGGTAGCCGGGGACCCTGGCGTTTCTGGCCGAGCCCTTTTCGGCGTTGAGCGTATAGAGGTAGCGCATGCCATCGACCGTCTTTTCGCTGACCACCTTCTTGGCCACCGCCATCGCTTCTTCCTGAGTGCGGACCAGGAAGGTAGGATTCATCAGGAAGCCACCATTCATCAGCGCCGCGCAGCCGACAGCCGCTTGCAGCGGCGTCGTCGACACGCCATGGCCGAACGCGATGGTGAACGAATTGACCTGTTTCCAGACCTTCGGTTCAGTCGGACGGGCGACTTCCGGCAGTTCGGTCTGCATCTTGTCCAAGATTCCAAGGCGATGCAGGAATTCGCGGTGCCCCTCGATKCCGACCATCTCGGCCTCCCTGGCCGRCCCGATGTTGGACGAATAGAGGAACACCTCCGGCAATGACAGCACACGGTTCTTGCCGTGGAAATCGTGAATGGCCTGATGGCCGACCCGGATCGGATGCGAAGCGTCGAAGCGGCTCGCCATCGTCGCCTTGCCGGAATCGAGCGCCATGGCCGAGGTGAAGCTCTTGAAGGTCGAGCCCATCTCATAGAGCCCCGCCGACATCCGATTCAGCCGGTCCTTTTCCTGTGCATTGTAAGGATTGTTCGGATCGAAATCCGGCACCGAGGCCATCGCGACCACTTCGCCTGTCTTGACGTTGAGCACAACGGCGCCAGCGCCCATGGCGCGATAGCGTTCCAAACCGGCGGCGATCTCGTCGCGCACAACATGCTGGACGCGCAGATCGATCGAAAGCCTCACCGGCTTCAGATCCTTGGCCACCGCCAGGCCCGATGCCTGCAAGTCGCTCAAACCCTGCTCATCGACATACTTCTCCATGCCGGAGATGCCCTGGTTGTCGATGTTGGTGAGCCCGACAACGTAGGACGAGGTCTCGCCGCTCGGATAGAAGCGGCGCTTTTCGGTGCGGAAGCCGAAACCGGGAATGCCGAGTTGCATGATGTCGGACTGCTGCTTGGGCGTCAGCTGCCGCTGCAGCCAGACGAAGCCGGCGCCGCTTTTGAGCTTGTGGTAGGTCTGCTCGTAGTCGATCTCGGGCAGAACCGTCGACAGCTTCTCGATCGCCTCGTCGGCGTCGACGATGCGCCGCGGTTCGGCGAACAGCGACGCCGTCTTGATGTCCGTCGCCAGCACTTCGCCGTTGCGATCGACAATGTCGGGCCGCGACGCTGTTACCCGGCTCTGCGGGCCGCCCGACATGTCGGGGGTCTGGAAGCCGAGATAGACCAGCCGCCCTGAAATGGTCGCGAAGATGCCGAAGAACAYCGCCATCGTCATCACGATGCGCGTCCTGCCCTTACCGCCGGTCGCCTTGCGGGCGCCCTCGACCACGATCGATCCGCCTTCACCGGCCTTGGTGCTGCGCTTCAGCAGTTTGCCGATCATTGGGCGATGCCTCCGGTCACAACGGGATCCTTGCCGTCCGGGGACGCCATGTCGGAATTGTCGGCCATGCCGCCCTCGCGTCCTTTGAGGATGTCCTGAATGTCCAGGGCTTTGGCCGGCAGGTCGCCGATACCGACGATCTGGCGGGCGCTGACCGGCTGGAGTTCGAGCTGCGACTTGTAGAGGTCGACCAGCTTCTGCAGCCGCGACGGCTGGGTGAGCAGGCTCCAGTCGGCCTTGAGCAGGTCGATCGTGTCCTCCTCATAGCGGATCTGCTCGTGGATCTTCTGCACCGCTGCCAATTGTTCCTCGGCCTCGCGCTTGGTCTTGTAGGTAAGGGCCGCCGCCGAAACCATGACGGCGATCAGGACGATGTCGCTGGTACGAAACACGTGCTTACCTCTCTCCCGGCCGGTCGATGCCGGGAAGTTTTGGAAGGCCGAAAATCGAAAAGTCGCTGTTGCGGGCCGGTGCCTCGGTGCGGATGGCCGCGCGCAGCCGGGCCGAACGGGCGCGCGGGTTGGCCGCGACCTCGGCATCGCCGGCAGTCACGCCGCCGCCCGCCTTGCGGAAGGTCGCGGTGCGCGCGTGTGCCTCGGGCATATGGCGCGAGCCGGTCACGGCGTCGGCGCGATCGGCGATGAAGCGCTTGACGATGCGGTCTTCCAGCGAATGGAACGTCACCACGGCGAGCCGCCCGCCCGGCTTCAGCGTGCGTTCGGCGGCCAACAAGGCCTTCGCCAGTTCGCCAAGCTCGTCATTGACGAAGATGCGCAACGCCTGGAAGACGCGCGTGGCCGGATGGATCTTGTCCTTTGGTGCGCGGCCGACATGTGTCTCGATGGCGTCGGCCAGTTCCAGCGTGCGCTCGAATGGCCGCCTTTCGCGGCGAGCCTCGATCATGCGGGCAATACGGCCGGCGTGACGCTCCTCGCCGAGGAAGCCGAAGATGCGGGCGAGATCGCCCGGCTTGAAGGAATTGACGACATCGGCGGCGCTCAGGCCCGCTTGCGCCATGCGCATGTCGAGCGGCCCATCGGCGCGGAACGAGAACCCGCGTTCGGCCTGGTCGAGCTGCATCGACGACACACCGATGTCGAGCACGACGCCGTCGGCGCTCTCGACATGCTCGTCCAGCGTCGAGAATGGCGCCTGCACCAACCTCAACCTGCCGCCGGATTGCGCCTCGAGATCGCGCCCGGCGGCGATGGCATCCGGATCGCGGTCGATCGCCACGACGGAAGCGCCCGTCGCCAGAATGGCCTTGGTGTAGCCGCCGGCGCCGAACGTGCCGTCGACGATGATGTCGCCCTCCGCCGGCGCCAGCGCTTCGAGCACTTCGCCAAGGAGGACCGGAATGTGGCGGGCCGATCCGCCAACGGCGTGAGGGTCATCGCCGTGGCCTACCGTCATTCCGGTCGCTCCCCAGGCTTCGTCCCCTGCCGAAGCTGCAAAAGCCGGGCCCGCGCCTGCGCCCCATAGGCAGCTAGCCGTCCCGGTTCCCAGATCTGAAAGAAATTGCCGCGCCCGACAAAGGCCACCTCCGCCGAAATGCCGGTATGCTCGCGAATGAAATCGCTTATCGTGATACGGCCGTCCTGGTCGAGCTTCAGGAAGGTACCATCGCCATGGCAGAAGAACGACATGTCGTCCGCCGTCTGCAGGAAGGGATCTTCGAGTGCGATGCGCTCTTCGTAGCGGTCGAGCAGGTCGAGCCCGCCAACATCCATCGCCGGCTGGTCGAGACAGCGCAACCCATAGAGTTCCGAGTAGCCGCGCTTCTGCACGACGGCACGGAAATGCGCCGGAACGGAAACTCGCCCCTTCGCATCGATCCTGCTCACCGTGTTTGACAGAAACCGGTCCATTGAACGTCACAGCCGCTTGCGCCGCCGCACCCCTCTCCATCTTGCCGCACGCGCCGCCGCAGCGCGCTCCCTGCCCCGTATCAGCCTCGTCCATAAGGGCAAAAACCCGCAAACGCGCAGCCGCCGCGGCTGCCCGATTGGCGTACGCTTTACCCTGACGCGGAACGAAGGCTTGAGTATCGAAATGGGATATCATGGGGCACTATGGGCGTCAACGGGAATGGCTTCACAAACACGCGCGTCGCGACCAATGAGAGCAGCCTTGACGGCACGTCTCGTCTTTATGGTCCATTAAGCCTAACGAAGCGTTTAGACCCGCCTGGCCCAACCGGACGCGCCTTGCCGCAAGCCACCGCCCGGCATAGCGTCTCGCCGCATCTCGTCGGTCACCAAGAGGGTCTGAGAATCGATGTCTGAAACAGCGAACGCACGCGCTGCGGCACTTCCCCATCTGCGCGACAGGGGGTTCGCCAAGGGTGATCCGATCCCGCTGCCGCTGACCATGGCCGCGATCTATCACACCCCCGGCGACGCCAACGGTTTCGATGAGTATGGCCGCTTCAGCAACCCGACCTGGGATGCGGTCGAGCACATGCTGGCGCATCTGGAAGGTGCGCCCAGCGTCGCCTTTCCGTCCGGGATGGCTGCGATCTGTTCGGTGTTTTTCGGCCTGCTTAAAGCCGGCGACCGTATCCTGCTGCCTGCGGACGGCTACCACACGACAAGGGCCCTGGCCGACCGCTTCCTGAAGCCGTTTGGCGTCACCTACGATATGAGGCCGACATCGACCTTCCTCGACGGTGGCTTCGAAGGTTACCGCCTTGCCTTCGTCGAAACCCCAGCCAACCCGGGACTGGACATCTGCGATATCGCGGCCGTTGCAAAAGCCGCTCACGTGGCCGGTGCGCTCCTTGCCGTCGACAACACGACGATGACGCCCTTCGGACAGCGCCCGCTCGACCATGGCGCTGATATCGTCGTTGCCGCCGACACCAAGGCACCCAATGGCCATTCCGACGTTCTGTTCGGCCATGTCGCCAGCCGCAATGCCGATATCATCGCCGCCGTGACCGGCTGGCGAGAAATCTCCGGCAGCATTCCTGGACCGTTCGAGGCATGGCTGGTGCATCGCGGCCTCGAAACGCTGGATGTGCGCTTCGACCGCATGTGCTCTTCGGCGGAAGTGATCGCACGGCGGCTGAAGAGCCACCCGGCAATCAGCGGCCTGCGTTTTCCCGGACTGGAGAGCGACCCGTCGCACAACCTTGCCCGAGCCCAGATGGAGCGCTTCGGCTTTCTCATCTCGTTCGAGCTCGCCTCTGAAGACAAGGCCGAGGATTTCATCAACAACTGCGATCTGATGCAGGCCGCAACATCCTTTGGCGGCGTCCATAGCTCCGCCGAACGCCGATCTAAGAGAGGCGATGCGGTTGCCGCCGGTTTCGTTCGCCTCTCGGTCGGCTGTGAGCCGGTGGAAGAACTCTGGAAGGCGATCGAGGCGTCGCTGGACAAGATCAGCGGCTGACCGGGGCGTCGATCATGAACCGGGGTCGTCGGCTTCGATCCTGCGTTTGCCGTGCAGCACGCGGATGATTTCGATCGCGTCGTCACCGACCCGGTACAGAGTGAGGTAGTCGCCCACGACCAGATGACGGATGGCCGGGGCGATATCGTCGCGTGGCGCGCCTGAGAAAGGATGCAAAGTCAGCAAATCCCACCGTCTTTGCAAYGCATCCACGAGGCGGACAGCTGCCGATGGATCGTGGCTGGCAATGTAGTCACCGATATTTTCGAGGTCGACCACTGCTTGGGGAAGCAAGCGGTATTTCACTCCTGAAAGCCCTTGGTCTCTGACAGTTTCAGATATTTGGCGCGCAATCGTTCCATGAGTAGCGGCCCATCCAATGCCGGCCCGCTGTCGATCCCCTCCTGCACCAGCTTGCGCAACTCCTCGACCGTGTAGCCATGCAGATCGCGCCGGTCCTTCCATTGCCTGAGCGCATCGCGGATCACCTCGCTCGCCGAAGCGTATTCGCCGGCTGCGACCACATCGTCCACCGCCTGCGCCAGTTCCGGCGAAAGCGTAATGCTGCGTTTGTCGACCTGTCCCATGATAGGCCCCTGATGCCATTCTGACCCATGGTACGATTTAATCGCACCAGCTTCAAGCAACAGGTAGGCTCCCCGCTTTCGAGGGTAAGTAGCTGAACAGCTTGAATCGGCAGGCGCGCCCGAGGGCGCAACCTGCTGATCTCAAAGATTTCTTTTCGATGTCGGGGAGAGAATTGCCAGCTGGCCTGTAAGCCGGGTTCTGTATGGCCCTCGCCCCTTGCGAGGCGAGAACGTGGCGGCCATTCATCTTGGGCGCATGTTGCCATACGCCTCACGCAACCTACCCGGACGGTGAGCCGGAAACAGCCCTCGAGGGTTTCCCCTCGCACCGCCCCTATTCGGTCTTGCTCCCGGTGGGGTTTACCGTGCCGCTCCTGTTGCCAGTCGCGCGGTGGGCTCTTACCCCACCCTTTCACCCTTGCCACGATTAGATCGTGGCGGTTTGCTTTCTGTGGCACTTTCCCTGGGGTCGCCCCCGCCGGCCATTAACCGGCACCGTGTCTCCATGGAGCCCGGACTTTCCTCACCCGCGGCCTTTCGGCTGTTGCGGGTGCGGCCGCCCGGCCAGCTGGCAAGGCGTATAAAGGGGTTCACGCTCGAAAACGCAAACGAAAAAGCCGGCCGCTCCGGCCGGCTCCACACAACCAGTCGGCTAAAGCGCCGCCATCTGCACCTTGACCTTGCTGCAATAGGCGGCCGACACCGGGTTCATCCGCGTCGCGGCGTGGCCGGCGTTATATTTCAGGATCGTGCCGCAGGTGGTGCCGCCGCCGAGGTCCTGCGCCATGGCGAGGTACTTCATGCCGTATTTGATGTTGGTGTCGGGGTCGAAGAGGCCCTTTGCCGAACCGTTGTAGCCCATCATCCGCGCCGTCGCCGGCTTGATCTGCATCAGGCCGATCTCGCCGGCGCTGCCGACCATGTTCGGCCGGTAGTTGCTCTCGATGCTGATGACTGCATGAGCGAGCGAAACCGGTACGCCGTAGCTCGCGGCATAGCGCGCGACGATCGCCGAATACTGACCGCCGCCGGCCACTGCTGCCGTCGACGCAGCCGCGTTCCTGAGGCCGATCGACGCCGTTGTCGCCATGTCCAAGGTCTTGCGGCCGCGCTTCGTCTGCCTCTTGGCGGATTTCTTCGGCTTGGCAAAACTTGCCTTTTCCATTTTCACGGGAGACCGCTTCGTGGCCTTGGCGTCTTGGCCTGCCTTGCTGGGTTTTGCGGATACCGCGACGAGCCCTTGATCAGCCCGAGGGCTGGCATTCGCGGCACCGAAGGCAAAAGTCATTACGCCGGCAGCAACAGCTGCCGTTAAAACGGTCAATTTCTGCATGTGATCCTGTTCTGTCTGAACCGCGTGAAGGTGTTCACGCAGCAACGCTTAATCAATATCGGAACATCCGGGGGGCTGGGGGTCCGACAACTTGCACGCCAGCCGTTTGAAGCTCGAATTGGTGCCAAACAAGGCCAGGCAAGTCACTTTAAGTGACAGCTTGTAACCTAAGGACTGGAATGAGTACCTTGGGAACAGCTTCCCCCGAGATCAAGACCTTACGGAAGCAAGCAGCCTTTCTAGCGTCCGCTGCGTCGAGCCATCGRCAACACCATCCACTTTGCGCGGCCGGAAATGTCGCTGAAACGCTTCGACGACAATCTCCGTCTGCCGGTCGAAAATGCCTGATATCTCGACGCCATAGCCATAGAGCGCCAGCATCGACTGCAACGCCTCGACATCGGCGCCGGTGTCTCCGGTCTTGAGCACGGCCCCTCGCCTGACGGGTGCGGCCGCCACGAGATGGCCGACGCCGGCCGCAAACAGCGTCCGCCATGGGAACTTCTCGCCCGGATCGATCTTGCGCCCCGGCGCCACGTCCGAATGGGCCAGCACTCGCTCGGCAGCAATCGAGTGCCGACCTGCGATCCCGGCGCACAAGCCGATCACCGCATCGATCTGCCGTCTGGGAAAACCGGGATAGCCCAGCGAATGTCCCGGATTGACGATCTCGATGCCTATCGAACAGGAATTGATGTCGGCGCGTCCGAACCACGAGCTCTGGCCGGCGTGCCAGGCGCGATCGCTTTCCCTGACCATCTGCACGATGTGGCCATTCTCATGCACGAGATAGTGCGACGAGACCTCGCTGGCCGGATCGCACAGCCATGCTTCGGCGCCGGCACCGGTCGCCATTCCAGTGTAATGCAGCACGATCATGTCGGGCCGGAGCGTGTCGCGCCGCGGACCGAAATTCGGCGATACCCTGACCTCGGCGCTGGGCTCGTCGGGCAGGAAGCCGCTCATGCGTGCCGCAGGCCCCGCTCGATCATCTCATAGGCGGCGTTGATCGCCGCCACCCTGGTCGTTGCGATCTTGATGAACTCCTGCGGCAGGCCGCGCGCGATCAGCCGGTCCGGATGATTGTCGGAGACCAGCTTGCGATAACGCTTCCTGACCTCTTCGAACGGCTTGCCGCGTTCGATGCCGAGCACGACATAGGGATCACCTGCGCCGAGATTGACGTGCCGCGCCATGATGCTCTCGTAATGGGCCTCGTCGATGCGGAAAATCTCGGCGATGCGATGCAGGAAGTGGCCTTCGCGCTCATGCACCAGCCCATCGGCCTTGGCGATGTGAAACAGACCGTCGAGTATGTCTTCCAGCATCACGCAGTTGGAATGGCCCGAGCCGCACAGTTGCGCCATCCGCTCAGCATAGGTTTCGAAACCGGCGACGTCGCGCTGGGCGAGATCGAACAGCCGCGCCACATTGCGCGTCTCCTTCGGCGGCACTTCGAATATTTCCTGGAACGCGCGCACCTCGTCCTGGGTCACGATGCCATCGGCCTTGGCCATCTTGGCCGACAGCGCGATCATCGCCACCGAGAAAGCGACACGCCGGCGCAGATCAGCGTCGCCGGAGAAAATCGTGCGCACAGCCTCCACGACGTCGGCGACGCCGGACGAGGTTGAGGATGAAACGCGCGTGATGAATTCGCCAAGGCGATCCCAAATCGACATGGCCTGCTTCTTAGGGCCACGGCCTCTTGCTATCAAGCCGGGACAGTGCCGCAGCCTTGGCGCAACCGGTCGCTGTGGCGCCGGAGGGGGATGTAGCCACGGGGCGCGGACAATATGAGAAAGGCCGGCGCACAAGCCGGCCTTCCTCAATCATCACACGAGTACTGCTTTGCTGACTACTGCGCGGGCGCAGGAGCTGGTGTTGCCGGAGCCGGCTCGGCAGGCTTCTCAGGTGTGATGCTCTTGGTGGTCGAGTTATCGGTTGCCGGAGGCGTTGCGGCCGGCGGCGTGGCTTCCGGCGTCGCCGGCTTCATCGGCTGTTCGGCGGCCGGCGGATTGGTGCTCTGGGTGGTGGTGTTGTCCGTGCCGCTGTCGCTACAGGCAGCAACGCCGAGCAACGCCAAAGCGGAAACGGACGCAAGAATGAGCTTTTTCATAACATCTCTCCTTCACTACACGTTCACGTTGCGGTGAACGGTCGAAGGGGAAATGCATCAGACGGCCATGAGTTTCGTAACGTTGCGTTTCCATATGTAACATCATCTGGCCCGTTTGCGATTGCCGGCCAGACAACGGCGAACTAACAGGATGTGTTGAGCAAATCGAACTGAAACTGCCGGGAGCTGCCATGACCGCGACGTGGGATTTCTGGATCGATCGCGGCGGCACCTTCACCGACGTCATCGGCCGCGACCCGCAAGGCGGGCTGCATCCGCGCAAACTTCTCTCCGAAAATCCCGAAGCCTATGCCGATGCCGCCATCCAGGGCATTCGCGACCTTCTCGGCCTGTCCTCCGGCGGCGCAATCCCGCCGGGCCTGATCGGCGACATCAAGATGGGCACCACCGTCGCCACCAACGCCCTTCTGGAGCGCAAGGGAGACCGGGTTCTGCTGCTCATCACCAAGGGGTTTCGCGACGCGCTGAAGATCGCCTATCAGGCGCGGCCGGACATCTTCGCCAAGGAGATCATCCTTCCAGAACAGCTCTATGAGCGCGTCATCGAGATCGACGAGCGCGTGCGCGCCGACGGCAGCATCGAACGGCTGCTCGACATCGCGGCTTGCCGGCCGGCGATCGAGCAGGCGAAAGCCGATGGCATCGACGCCGTCGCCATCGTCTTCATGCATGCCTGGAAATACCCCGACCACGAGAAGGCAGTGGCAAAAGTCTGCCGAAAACTGGGCTTCGGCCAGGTTTCCGTCAGCCATGAAGTGTCGCCGCTGATCAAGCTGGTCGGCCGCGGCGACACCGCCGTGGTCGACGCCTATCTGTCGCCGATCCTGTCGAGATATGTGCAGAAGGTGGCTGGGGAATTGGGCGCCGCGCCCGGCCAATCTCCCCACCTCATGTTCATGATGTCCTCTGGCGGGCTGACCGCCGCCGACATATTCCAGGGCAAGGRCGCGCTGCTATCCGGGCCAGCGGGCGGCGTTGTCGGCATGGTCGAGACGGCGAAGCTTGCCGGCTTCGGCAAGGTCATCGGTTTCGACATGGGCGGCACCTCCACTGATGTCGCCCACTATGACGGCGAGTATGAGCGTGCCTTCGACACCGAGGTCGCCGGCGTGCGGATCCGCGCGCCGATGATGCGCATCCACACCGTCGCCGCCGGCGGCGGTTCGGTCCTCCACTACGAGGCCGGCCGTTTCCGCGCCGGCCCCGATTCCGCCGGCGCCAATCCCGGCCCGGCCGCCTATCGCCGCGGCGGGCCGCTGGCCGTCACCGATGCCAATGTCATGCTGGGAAAGCTGCAGCCCGATTTCTTTCCGAAGATCTTTGGTCCCGCCCAGGACCAGCCGCTCGACGTCGAAACGGTGCGCGAAAAATTCACCGCACTGGCCGCCGAAATCGGCGACGGCCGCACTCCCGAGGCTGTCGCCGAAGGGTTCGTCACCATCGCCGTGGAAAACATGGCCAATGCCATCAAGAAGATTTCCGTCCAGCGCGGCTACGACGTCACCGAATATCTGCTCAATTGCTTCGGCGGCGCCGGCGGCCAGCATGCTTGCCTGGTTGCCGACGCGCTCGGCATGGAAGCGGTGCTGATCCATCCCTTTTCCGGCCTGCTGTCGGCCTATGGCATTGGACTGTCCTCGGTTTTTGCCTCGCGCCAGCAGGCGCTGCTGAAGCCGCTGGCGGAAGAGTCCAGAACCGAGATCGGCAACCTGATTGCCACCCTGAGAAAAGCCGTCTTCGCCGAATTCGCAGTGCAGGGCATCGCCGAAAACATGGTTGCCGCTAAGCCGGTGCTTCACATTCGATATGACGGCACCGACACGACACTGCCGGTGAATTTCGAGGAAGACTCGATTTTCAAGGCCAAGCGCGATTTCGAAATTGCCCACAAGGCGCAGTTCGGCTTCGTCTATGACAACAAGCCGATGATCGTCGAGACCGTCGGCGTCGAGGGGACCGACACCGGTGGCACGGGACGCGACGAAAGCGATTCCGCGCTCGAAGACATCGCCGCAAGTCCTTTGGAAGTTAGAAAAATCTTTTCCGACGGCATCTGGCGCGACGCCGGCATCATTCGCCGCGAAGGGCTCAAGCCCGGGCATAGAATTGCCGGCCCTGCGCTGATCATCGAGCCTAACCAGACCATCGTCGTCGAGTCGGGCTGGCAGGCCGAGATCACCGCCAAGAACCATGTGCTGTTACGCCGCGTCGAGGAGAAGCAGCGGCAGGCAGCGCTCGGCACCGAGGCCGATCCGGTGATGCTGGAAGTCTTCAACAATCTGTTCATGTCGATCGCCGAGCAGATGGGCGTGACACTGCAGAACACCGCCTATTCCGTCAACATCAAGGAGCGGCTGGATTTCTCCTGCGCCGTCTTCGACCACAACGGCGCGCTSGTCGCCAATGCGCCGCACATGCCGGTGCATCTAGGCTCCATGGAYCGTTCGGTCGAAACCATCATCCGGCTGAATTCCGGCGACATCCACCCCGGCGACGTCTTTGCCCTCAACGCCCCCTACAATGGCGGCACCCATTTGCCCGATATCACCGTGGTGACGCCGGTTTTCGACGACGCTCAGCAGAAAATCCTGTTTTGGGCCGCCTCGCGTGGCCACCACGCCGATATCGGCGGCACGGCGCCCGGCTCGATGACGCCGCTCGCCACAACGGTCGACGAGGAAGGCGTGCTGTTCGACAATTTCCGCATTGTCGATCGCGGCCGCTTCCGCGAGAAGGAACTGGAAACGCTGCTCACCGACCACCGGTGGCCGGCCCGCAATCCGCACCAGAACATCGCCGACCTCAAGGCGCAGATCGCCGCCAACGAGAAAGGCGTCGCGGAACTGCGCAAGATGGTCGCGCATTTCGGCCTCGATGTCGTCGAAGCCTATATGGGCCATGTCCAGGACAACGCCGCCGAGAGCGTGCGCCGCGTGCTGGAGCGGCTGCCGGACGCTTCCGAATATGAATATCCGACCGATACCGGCCAGCTCATCAAGGTGAAGATCACGGTGGATCGGCAACGGCGCGAGGCGACTGTCGACTTCACCGGCACGTCGCCGGTCATGAAGAACAATTTCAATGCGCCCGAGCCGGTTGCCCGCGCGGCGGTCCTCTATGCCTTCCGCGTCATGGTCGAAGACATGATCCCGATGAATGCCGGCTGTTTGCGGCCAATCAACATCATCATTCCCGACGGCTGCATGCTCAAACCCGCCTACCCTGCCGCCGTCGTGGCCGGCAATGTCGAGACCTCGCAGCACGTCACCAATGCGCTGTTCGGCGCCATGGGCGCCATGGCCAACGCGCAAGGCACCATGAACAACCTGACCTTCGGCAACAAGCACTACCAGTATTACGAGACGATCTGTTCCGGCTCACCCGCCGGCCGAATGAACTCCGGCCGCGGCTTTGCCGGCACTTCCGGYGTCCATACCCACATGACCAATTCGCGCCTCACCGACCCGGAAGTGCTGGAGCTGCGCTTTCCCGTGCTGCTCGAGGATTTCCACATTCGGGAAGGTTCCGGCGGCAAGGGCAGATGGAGCGCCGGCGACGGCACCAGGCGCACCATCCGTTTCCTCGAGAAGATGGAATGCGCGATCCTGTCCTCGCATCGCAACCGCCCGCCGCAAGGCTTGGACGGTGGCGGCGACGGCGAAGTCGGCTCGACCAAGGTCCGCCGCAAGGACGGCGCGATCGACCTGTTGAAAGCCTGCGACCAGACCGTGCTTCAGGCCGGCGACGCCGTCATCCTGACGACGCCGACGCCGGGCGGGTTTGGCAAGGCCTGAAGCTACGTCAACAGGCTGTCACTGGCCTGTCATGACCCTGCGCTACCCGCTTGCGCCAAAGCAAATGGGGAATCACCTTGCCATGACGGACGTTTCCGCAGATCTGGTTTTTCGCCGCGGCAAGGAAGTTGGAAAGGCCGTCTACCAGAACCGCCCGCTGTCGAAAGCCGGCATCTCGGAGCGGCTGTTCGCCTTCCTGTTTTCCGGCCTCGTCTACCCGCAGATCTGGGAGGACCCCGATGTCGACATGGAGGCGATGCAGCTTGGCCAGGGCCATCGCGTCGTCACCATCGCCTCCGGCGGCTGCAACATCCTCGCCTACCTGACCCGTTCGCCAGCACAAATTGACGCCGTCGACCTCAATGCAGCGCATATCGCGTTGAACCGCATGAAGCTGGAAGCCGTGCGCCACCTGCCTGCGCAGGGCGATCTGTTCCGCTTCTTCGGCGCCGCCGACACCAGCCACAATTCGCAAGCCTACGACCGTTTCATCGCGCCGCATCTCGACCCGGTCAGCCGTCACTACTGGGAGCGCCGCAACTGGCGCGGCCGCCGGCGCATCGCGGTCTTCGATCGCAATTTCTACCAGACCGGCCTGCTCGGCCTGTTCATCGCCATGGGCCATCGCACGGCAAAGTTCTTCGGCGTCGATCCTGCCGGCATCATGCAGGCCCGTAACATCGGCGAGCAGCGCCGCTTCTTCAACGAGAAACTGGCGCCGGTCTTCGACAAGCCGCTGCTGAAATGGGCGACGTCGCGCAAAGCCTCGCTGTTCGGCCTCGGCATTCCGCCGGCGCAGTATGATTCGCTGATCACGTCGGGCGACGGCACCATGGCCAGCGTGCTCAAGGCCCGGCTGGAAAAGCTCGCTTGCGATTTTCCGCTGGAGAACAACTACTTCGCCTGGCAGGCCTTCGCCCGCCGCTATCCGAATCCCGGCGAGGCCGCCCTGCCCGCCTATCTCGAAAAGCAGAATTACGAGACCATCCGCGGCAATGTCGACCGCGTAGCCATCCACCATGCCAATCTGATCGAGTTCCTTGCCGGCAAGGATGCAGGCGCGGTCGACCGCTTCATCCTGCTCGATGCGCAGGACTGGATGACCGACGACCAGCTCAATGCGCTATGGTCCGAAATCACCCGCACCGCGTCGGCCGGCGCCCGCGTCATCTTCCGCACCGCCGCCGAACCCAGCTTGTTGCCCGGCCGGGTTTCCAGCTCGCTGCTCGACCAATGGACTTATCAGGACGAGGCCTCGCGCGAATTCTCGACCCGCGACCGTTCGGCSATCTATGGCGGCTTCCRCCTCTACGTGAAGCGCGCAGCATGAGCACCACCGAGCTGCCGGCCAGCCATGCCGAGCTGATGGACGGCGTCTATCGCTGGCAGCGTCACATCTACGACCTGACCCGCAAATACTATTTGCTTGGCCGCGACCTGATGATCTCGGGACTCGACGTGCCGGCCAGCGGCACCGTGCTTGAACTCGGCTGCGGCACCGGCCGCAACATCATCTTGGCCGCCCGTCGCTATCCCGACGCCCGCTTCTTCGGCCTCGATATTTCGGCCGAGATGCTGGAGACGGCCGGCACTGCCATTGCTCGCGAAGGCTTGTCGGGCCGCGTCACGCTGGCGAGGGGCGACGCCACCGATTTCGACACAGACGCGCTTTACGGTGTAGAACGGTTCGACCGCATCTTCGTATCCTATTCGCTGTCGATGATCCCTGGTTGGGAAAAGACGGTGTCGGCGGCACTTGCTGCGCTGTCATCGAATGGTTCGCTGCACGTCGTCGATTTCGGGCAGCAGGAAGGCCTGCCGGGTTGGTTCCGGGCACTGCTGCGCGGCTGGCTCAAGAAGTTCCATGTCGCGCCGCGCTCAACCCTGCGCGAGGTCCTGGAATCGGAAACTCGTCGAACCGGCGCAAGCTTCCGTTTCCGCACGCTTTATCGCGGCTATGCGTGGCTGGCCGTGATCGGGCCGCGTCCGTAGAAGCTAATGTAGCGCGGCCACCAGGGCCCCAACGATCGCCTGAGGGCGGTAGCCGAGCTTGGCCGGCGTCAGCCCGAGCCGCACCACCACCAGTTGCTCAGAGGGAATGATGGTCACCGTCTGCCCGTCATGGCCTTCCATCCAGTAGGTGTCCTTGGGCAGGCCCGCCGCCACGCCAGCGCCGGGCTTTTTCTCGTCGCCCGGTGCCTCGATCCACAACTGGCCCTTGCCGTAGACTTTCGAGGCCGGCGCCGGCTCCCGCATCCAGTCGACGAAGCCGGCCGGCAGCACCTGGTTGCCGTTCCACACGCCCCCTTGCAGCAGGAACTGGCCGAAGCGGGCCCAGTCATGCGCAGTCGCATAGAGATAGGACGAGCCTACGAAGGTGCCCTGTTCATCGGTCTCGAGCACCGCGCTGTGCATGCCGAGCGGCTCGAACAGCGCCGTTCGTGGCCACGTCAGCGCCTTTCCCTTGTCGCCGATCGCGTCCTGCCAGAGGCGCGACAGCATCACCGCCGTGCCGCTCGAATAGGTAAACACTTTGCCGACCTCGGCCACCAGTGGCTTGGCTTCGGCGAAGCCTGCCATGTCGGGTTCGAGGTAGAGCATGCGCGTGACGTCGGCAACGTCGCCATAGTCCTCGTTGAACTCCAGTCCACTCGACATCGCCATCATGTCGGCAAGGCTGATCGCCGCGCGGCCATCCGCCTTCCATGGCGTGAACAGGCCTTTGTTGTCGACCGCCATCTTGCCGTCCTTGACCAGCGTGCCGACGATAGCGGCGTTCACCGTCTTGGTCATCGACCAGCCGAGCATCGGCGTCTTTGCCGAGAATCCCGCGCCATAGCGCTCGGCGACGACGCGGCCATTCTTGACCACCACCACCGCACGCATGCCGGTGCCGGTCAGCGCCGCATCGTCGAGCAGCTTGGCAATCACCGGGTCCTGTGACGGCTCGACCCGCTCGCCCTCCGGCCACAGCGCGTCCTGGCTGACCGCCGACGGTTCGGCATAGACCGCCGTCCGTCGCGCCTTGCCGACATCGCCATCGGGAACCGAGGCGCAGCCCAGCCCATCACGGGCGACAGCGAGGCTCTTGCCAAGGAAGCCGAGCAGGCCCGCCGAGACCGTTCCCCTGTTCTTGTCCACCGAGACCCGCATCAGCCGCAGCAGCGGGTGCCCAGGCGCCTGCACGTCGACCGCTAGCACCTCATTGGCGTCGCGACCGGCGATGAAGACGTTCGAGCAGACAATCTTGGCCGAATAGCCCGAACCGACACGGATCAATTCCGGCGGTGCGATGTAGAGCCAGGCGAAGAGCGCGGCGATCGCCAGCACGACCAGGCCAAGCAGCCATCTGACGATCTTGGCGACGGTCCGCATTTGTTTCCTCCCAGGCCCCTGCCTGACGCTTATGTCATCGATTTGCCGCCATTGCTTCCGCAAATCGCAGTGCTTGTCGAGCGCCGTCAACCTGATATCAACCATGTTCGGCGATCAATGCATGTCGCCCAAAACTGCGCAGCGGTTTTGGGACAACGACATGCACGAGAACGAAGATACCGGGCGATGCTGTGGGGCGATCGCTCGTCGGGGGCCAGACCAAGCGCCGGCCATCAGTGCACAGACCCATCAGCGACCGGCTGAATCCGGCTCGGGAGTTGCGATGCGCCGTCTTGCGGGCCTCATCATGCTGACGCTGCTTAGCGCCTGCTCGACGGTGGACGATCTCTCGCCGCTGTCGCCGTCTGCGTCCAGTAGCCCGACGACGGTTGCCGTGCGCGCGCCGCGCTTCGCCGATTCCAAGCCGCATGAATGGGACAGCGGCGCGCCGTGGAACTATGCCGTCCACGGCACCGATGTGTCCAAATATCAGACGTCGGTCGACTGGCCGGCTGCCAAGGCCAGCGGCATCTCCTTCGCCTTCATCAAGGCGACCGAGGGCGGTGACCGCTTCGATGAATATTTCAACGAACACTGGGCCCGCACGAAAGCCGCCGGCGTCCCGCGCGCGGCCTACCACTTCTTCTACTTCTGCACGCCCGCCGCCCAGCAGGCGCGCTGGTTCATCCAGAACGTCCCGGTCGATCGCTCGGCGATGCCGCCAGTCCTCGACATGGAGTGGAACCCGAAGTCGCCAACCTGCAGGTTGCGTCCCGATGCCGCCACGGTGCGCGCGGAGATGACCACCTTCCTCGAAATCGTCGAACGGCACTATGGCAAGAAGCCGATCATCTACACCTCGGTCGACTTCTTCGACGACAACCAGCTATCGACCTTCCGCGGCTATCCCTACTGGCTGCGATCCGTCGCCGGCCATCCGCGCGAAAAATACGGCAGYCACCCCTTCACCTTCTGGCAATACACCGGAACCGGCATCGTTCCGGGCATGACCGGCAAGTCCGACATCAACGTCTTCAACGGCAGCGAAGCTGCGTGGAACAAGTGGTTGCGGCAGAACACCCGTTGAGCCCGGTTCAACGGCAACGAGGTCGCCTGGAAAAAGGGGGCTGTGGCAGAACACCCGTTGACCTAGGTTTAACCGCAGCGAAGCGGAGCGGAATAAGAGGCTTCGGCAGAACACCGTTGACACCGGGCCTGCCGCTTGCTTTTCGACACAGCCGGCGGCAAAGAGTGCAACCGGCGGTAATCAAGGGCGTTGGGGCTTCCGAGGGGGGCACGACAAATGCCCTCATTCGTTCGAAAGGAAGCTGATGCGACTGCATTCCCAAGCCCTCGCGGCGCTCTTCTTGTGCGCCACGGCCTTGCCGGCGATGGCGCAGGAATGTGGCGGCGACTTCGAAACCTGGAAGCAGGGCGTAGCGGCGGAAGCCAAATCGGCTGGTGTCGGTGCAGTGGGTCTGGACGCGCTGGAGGATGCCACCATCGACGACAAGGTCCTGGCGCGCGACCGCGCCCAGGGCGTCTTCACCCAGACCTTCACCGAATTTTCGAACCGCATGATCTCGGCCTACCGGCTGAAGCAGGGCGCGGCGAACATGAAGAAATACGCCGATGTCTTCGCCCGTGCCGACCAGCAATTCGGCGTCCAGGCACCGATCATCGCCGCCTTCTGGGCGCTGGAGACCGATTTCGGCGCCGTGCAGGGCGATTTCCACACGCTGAGCGCCCTGGTGACGCTGTCCCATGATTGCCGCCGCCCGCAACTGTTTSGGCCTCAGCTCGTGCCACTTCTGGAACTGATCGATCGCGGCGTCGTGCCGGCCGATGTCAGGGGTGCCTGGGCCGGTGAGATCGGCCAGACGCAGATCCTGCCTTCCGACTATCTGGCGCGCGGCGTCGACGGCGATGGCGACGGAAAGGTCGACCTGCGCGGCAGCGTGCCGGATGTGATCATGACCACTGCCAACAAGGTTCTGTCGCGTGGCTGGAAACGTGACGAGCCCTGGATCCAGGAGGTCCGCGTGCCCGACGACATGCCGTGGGACCAGACCGGGCGCACCAACAAGCTGCCGCTGACACAATGGGCACAATGGGGTGTCACCTACCCCAGCGGCGCCCCGTTGGTCGACAATGGCCTGAAAGCGGGCCTCGCGCTTCCGATGGGCCGCAAGGGGCCAGCCTTCCTCACCTACGACAATTTCGATGTCTATCTCGAATGGAACCAGTCCTTCACCTACGCGCTGACCGCTGCCAACCTCGCCGCCAGGCTGGCGGGCGCGCCACAGTTCGATCCGCGCAATCCCGAGACCGGCCTCAACAACGAGCAACTGAAGGCGCTGCAGACCAGGCTGGAAGCCAGGGGCTACGATGTCGGCACGGTCGATGGCATCCTCGGCACCAACACCCGCGAAGCCATCCGCAAGGAGCAGATGCGTCTTGGCCTGCCGGTGGACGGCTGGCCGACGCCGGAGCTTTTGGCGAGGCTCTAGTGAGTGCGAATAGTAAGTAGTGAATAGAAGGGCTGCTTCTACTCACCACCTCACTAATTCGCCATCGTCTCCAAACTCGCAAAGCCTTGCGGCGCGTCGCCTTCGTCGAACGGCGTCGTTACCTCGACGAAGGTGTCGGGGTAAAAGCCGTTGAAGCGGGTCCTAAGCGACAGCGAATAGGCGCCGATATGGCCGATCTCGATCCAGTCGCCCGTGTCGACCGTTTCAGGCAGCCAGAATGGCCGCGACAGGATGTCGACAGAATCGCAGGTCGCGCCGCAGACCTTGAACGGCACGATGTTCTTTTCCTCCCCATTGCGCGAGCGGATCGCCGGATCGGGGATGAAACGCGCCGGCAGCGTGATCTTGCCGGTCCAGGAGTCCGACAGCGACGCCCAGATGCCGTCATTGATGTAGAGCCGCTTGCCCTTGCGCAAGAGCACCCGCACGATCAGCGACAGGCAG
Organism: Mesorhizobium sp. P5_C1; assembly: GCF_054049815.1. NCBI lineage: Bacteria > Pseudomonadati > Pseudomonadota > Alphaproteobacteria > Hyphomicrobiales > Phyllobacteriaceae > Mesorhizobium > Mesorhizobium sp. P5_C1. Next base: position 29,238 of record NZ_JBFULQ010000010.1, read on the forward strand.
CGCGCCACGATCACCCTGCCGGGCTCGGCCACCAGCGGTATGTGGTCGAATTGGTATTCCTTGAGGTCGCCGGAAAGCCGCGACATGATCTGGCCGAGCGACGGCATCTCGATGTGCTTGCGGTTCGGGTCGTGGCCGTACTCGGCTGGAAAGCCACCGCCGACATCGAGCCCGGCAATGTCGAAGGTCAGGCGGTTGCGCACCCAGTCGGCCGAGGCCAGCGCCCGCTCATAGGTATCGGGATCCTCGATCTGGCTGCCGACATGGAAACACAGGCCGACCTTGTAGCCAGTGCGGTTCAGCCGCTCCGCCAGCTCTACCGCATAGGCCGGCCCGGCGCCGAACTTCTTCGACAGTTCGTAGGCGGCAAGCCCCTTGGTCTGCACCCGCACGAACACGGCTATCGCGCCTGGATCGATGTCGAGCGCCCGCACCACCCGTGTCAGCTTGGTGATCTCGTCCTCATGGTCGAGCGAAATGACACGGATGGCGTACTTCTCCAGTGCCAGCTTGATGTCCGACTGCGCCTTGACCGGATGCATGTAGAGCATCTCGGCATCGGGTGAGACCGCGCGCACGGCGGCGAACTCGCCTGGCGAGGCGACGTCGAAAGCAGTGACGCCGGCCTCAACCAGCGCCTTGAGTACGATCGGCTCGCCATTGGTCTTGACCGCATAGGCGGTCTTGCCGGGGAACATGCCCATGAACTGCCTGGCATCCGCCATCAGCACCTGCGGGCGGAAGCAATAGACCGGATCGTCCGGGCGAAGCGCCAGTGCCGCCTCGCGGGCATTCTCGAATCGCTGCATGGACGAATCCTCATG